>PEXF01000122.1 GCA_002779205.1 Candidatus Hydromicrobium americanum | reverse complement strand
ATTTTATGGTTAAAAACCTCAGTCTTATTTTTTATATTTACAGGAATATTTTCCGGCCTAAATTCAGGTGTTCCCATGTCGACTTTTATATTTACTACTTCATTATCTCTAGTATCAATTGATATCTTTTTAATTCCTGCAAGAGTTTCAATACCGATATTTTTACTTTTTATTAGATTGTTTTCATAGGCAAATCGCGCCATACATCTTATGCCATTTCCACACATTTCTGCAATCGAACCATCATTATTATAATATTCCATTTTTAAATCAGATACTTCCGATGTCCTGACTAGTATCAGACCATCTGCTCCAACACCATAATTTTTATTGCACATTCTAATTATTTGTATTTTAGATAAATCTAGTCTACCGGTAGTTGCATTAATTATTATAAAATCATTGCCCTGACCGTTTAACTTTGAAAATTTAATTTTTTTCATATCATTCCTTTGACTAGAAATGTTATTATCAGCCTAATTAACAACACTATTATTAATTATATTAAGAATATCCATTATTAAATCTATAATATTACCATAACTATTAGTTCTTATCCATTTTATTCTTGGGTCAGATTTAAACCAGGTCATCTGTTTTTTAGCGAGTCTTCTGGTATTTCTCTTAACTTCATCTACACATTCAGGAAGATTTATTTCCCCATTTATGTACTTTACAACTTCTTTGTAGCCAACCGCCTGAAGTATGCTATTGCAATCTTTATATCCTTTTTCAATCAAGCTCTTTATTTCTTTTACCAATCCCTTCTCAAACATTCTATTTACTCTTTCCTCTATATTCTTATATAACTCTGGTCTATCAACCTCAATACCAAAAATATCAGTGTTATAAATAGATTTTCTACTTTCCCATTTATTTTGAAAAAATGAAAAAGGTTTTCCTGTAATCTCGTAAACCTCTAAAGCTCTTATTATCCTTCTCTCATCATTAATACTTATTTTTTTGCTATAAGTAGAATCTATTTTTTTTAACTTCTCATAATATACAGAAAGACCATATTTTTTTATATTCTCCTTTAATTCGTTTCTAATTATTTTATCTCTCCCTGGAAAAAAGTCTAAGTCATCTATCACTCCTCTTATGTATAGGCCAGACCCCCCAACCAGTATAGGAATTTTATCCTTAAAAAAGAATTCATCTTCAATAATCTTTCTACAGATGTCTCTAAATTCAACCACGGTTACATAATGATCAGGATTAAAAATGCTGGTCATATATTGCTTTAAATTATATTTTTTCGTGTCATGCTTATCTGTACCTATATCCATGCCTTTATAAATCTGAATAGAATCTACCGAGATAATATCTGTATTGAGCAGTTTTGCAAGAATAATACCAATTCTACTTTTACCGGTACAGGTTGGGCCGCAAATAACAATAACTTTTTTCTGGTTAATTAATTCCTCAAGCAGTTCATTTAAATTGATATAAATGTTCTTTAATTTAGATTTGATTAAATTTAAGTCAGTTTTTTTTATAATTTTCATTTTAATTATATTATCAGAAATAATTCTTGCGAGTTGACAACTCCCCATTACTAAAGCAAGGGGATTCTCCAACTTATACCGCCATCGGCTTTCGTATTAGGAGTTCCTGCTTCACTGTGGAAACTACTGTTTCCACTCCACAGGCTATTACCGAATGTCCTTCGGCCAGGATGTTTATGCTTGCGTTTAAATCGGCATTTTCTGTATGACCGCAATTTACACACTGAAACTCTTCCAGTTTTACCCTGTTCTCCTTTGCAATATGGCCGCAGATTCTGCATTTTAGGCTGGTATTCTTTGGGGATATTAGTATTAGTCTTCCACCTCTCCAATCTAGTTTATAGGAGAGTAGGTTTTGAAGTGTATACCAGCCCTGATCAAGGATGGAGCGATTTAAGCCGGACTTGGCTTTTACGTTTTTTCCTGGGTTTTCCTTTGTTCCTTTGGAAGATTTGCTCATGTTGCCGACTTTTAAGTCTTCCATGACAATTAGACCGTGACTTTTGGCTAATTGTGTAGAAGTCTTGTGCAGAAAGTCTTTACGCACATTTGATATATGGTAGTGGAGCTTTTCTATCTTTTGTTTGGTCTTTCTCCAATTTGAGGAAAATTTCTTTTTCTTAGATAATTTTCTTTGAAGTTTAGCTAACTTTTTGAGATTACCCTTTAAGGGAGATACCCCCTGTATAGTTGTTCCATCTGAGCATTGGGCAAATGTCTTTATTCCTCTGTCTATCCCTACTTTTGATTGTGCTATTTCTTTAGGTTCGGGGATATTTACTTCACAATTAAAGGCTATATACCATTTCCCGCATGTTTTAGATATGGTTACATGTTTGATTCTGCCTTCAAGCTCTTTTGATTTGGTGAAACGCACTATACCCAGCTTGGGAAGCTTTGCCTGTCCAACTTTTTTTGATAGTTGTTCCATCAGGGTTATTCCCTGGGGGAGCCTGAAACTGTCATGAATTCCTTTCTTTTTGAACTTAGGGTAGCCTCTGCCATGAAAGAAGTTGGAAAATGCCTGGTCCAGGTCTTTGCTAGTCTGCTGAAGGGATTGAGAAGGGGGAAGGGATAACCAGTCAAGTCCCTTCTTCCACTCCCTCAGGAGTTTAACTAAATCAAAGCGGGACAGTTTTTGTTTCTTCTTTTCCCAAAGCTCCTTCTTCAGTGCTAATCCTTTATTCCATACATAACGACAGGAACCTGCTGTCTGGTCGCAGAAAGATTCCTGTTCTTTGGTTAATCTGAGTTTATATTTGAAGCCCTTTGAGATTATCATTGTCTTTGTGATGTCCTCTGGCTTTCTATGTACTGTTTAATTACTGAAAGTGGGGCTCCTCCAACCGTTGAAACAAAATATGAATTTGTCCAGAGAGTATCAAAATATTTTGTCATCTTATATCCTCTCATAAAGAAATACTTCCCTGATAAATTTATGCCATAATTTAATTATTATTCGATATATTATAGCACATTTGCATATATACATAAACTAAATTATGCTACCTATTGACTTAAATATTGGCGATAGTATCCTGCACCTTATATCCCCATATATAAATGTAGGGGCTCCTGCGGCGCCTTTTATTGTAAATCTCCCATAAGGTAAAATGTTTTAGCTCTGGTAATAATAACTGAAAAAATTTTTCCAATAAGACTGGTACCACCCTTAAAATTTACAATGGTATTATTTTCCATCCTTCCTTCCAGTAAGTTGGTGCCTTTTTTACTTCTACCTTCAACCAATACTTTAAACTTTTTACCAGCAAATTTTTTATTTTCTTCATAAGAAATCCTGTTTTGATTTTCAAGCAATTCTTTAAACCATTTCTTCTTTTCTTCCGTCAAAATATAGTCTTTCATCTTTGATGCTTTGGTTCCTTCTCTTGGAGAATATATAAATGTAAATGCCCTGTTGAATCTAACTTTTCTCACCATATCCAGAGTCTCCAGGAAATCATCTCTCTCTTCACCAGGAAAACCGACTATTATATCAGTAGTAATAGAACAATCAGGAATTTCTTCTCTTATATTTTCTATTATGTTAAGGTAATCCTCTCTTGTGTAATTTCTGTTCATTTCTTTTAAAATTTTATTTGAACCTGCCTGCATGGGAAGATGAATATGTCTTACAAGGTTATTCCTATTCTTAATAATGTCAATAATGCTTCTGGAAAAGTCTTTGGGATGTGAAGTCATAAACCTGATTCTTTTAAGTCCCTTTATATCTGATACTTTTTCAAGTAATCCGGAGAAGGTGCAGGCTTCATTCAGATCCTTTCCATAAGAGTTAACATTCTGGCCAAGAAGTGTTACTTCTATTACTCCCTGGGATGCCAGTCCTTCAATATTTCTTATAATTTTTTTTACTTCTACAGATTTTCCCCTTCCTCTTACAAAAGGGACTATGCAATATGAACAATAATTGTCACATCCAATAGTTATGGGGACAAATGCCTTAAAATTATACTCCCTTTTAACATTAAAAAGGTCATGATCAAACCCATTATCCTTAATAGAACAAATACTCCTGTTGGTTAAAATACGCTTTTTAATTAATTCGGGAAGTTCGGGAATATTGTGGGTACCGAAAACAATATCTATAAAAGGAAAGTCTTCTATTATTTTTTCCTTCAAATCCTGAGCTGTACATCCGCCAATGCAAATTAAAATATCCTTATTTTTACTCTTTAATCTTTTTAAATTTCCTATATGGCCGTACAATCTGTTTTTTGCTTTCTCTCTTACCGTGCAGGTATTCAATATGACAAGACTGGATATCTCAATATCATAAGTCCTCTCATATCCCTCTTTTTCGAGTAAATACATTATTCTTTCAGAATCATTTTCATTCATCTGGCAGCCAAAAGTCTCTATATATGCTTTCATCAGTGTGAAAATCCTTATATAAAAAGTGATTTACAGATATATTTAAAAAGGTTATTTAATAAGGATTAAATAATCATTTGGATTCAATATTAAGAACAATAGCAGTCTTTATTTCTCCATTTACTTCAATATCTTTGAAATAAGGTATACATACCAGTTCCTGGCCTGTAGGAGCTATGAAACCTCTGGCTATAGCAACACCTTTTATTGCCTGATTTAATGCTCCTGCACCAATAGTCTGGATTTGAACCCTGGTATCGCTTCTAATTATTCCCGCTATTGCTCCTGCTACTGAATTGGGTTTTGATTTTGAAGAAACCTTAAGCAATTTAATACTATCACCCATATTATTATTCTTGCTATCTTAATTTTTATTCTTTTTGCTTCAATTCAATTAATAATTTTATAATATTATTTGCCTTCTTATATTCTATGTTTTTACCAGTGGTAATGAAATACTTTTCGCCTAATTCTTTAATCTTATCTTCTACAGTTTTAATTATACATCTTATCTCTTCATCTTTAAATCTGCTTGCTAATCTAGACTCATCATAAAGCATTAATTTTTTATCCGGCTTACTGCCCACTTCATCTTCACTTGAATTATCAATTTGCTCCCTTAAGTTACTGGCTAGATCAATTTTAAGGGGCTGCAGCGCTTTAATTTCATTATATATAATTCTTTGAATACCTCTCTGGGATATATCCATATTAAATATATTTTTAGAAATTATATCCATTAAATTATAATTATCTGTAAGTACTGGAATTTCTGTTACCTTTACCTTATTTTCCTTAATAAAGTTTTCTAATTTTTCCCACCGGTCAAATTTTGGATAACTGTCATATCTCTTATCTTTTCTTATAACTTCCCTCATAGTAGTTAACATCTGGGTTGGACTTCCATAAAAAAAATTAATATCCCTATTCTGAAGCTGAAACTCGATGATAGTTTTTATAATATTATTTACACCACCTATAATACTTAAATCCCCGTCCATTTTGATTATCTGAGGTACTACAGACTGGTCTTTTTTTTCAGGAATTTTTAAGAGATCTATATCTATATAAAATGAGACACCTTTTGACCTGTCGGAAAAAACTATGCTTATATCATCAACATTTAATTTTATTGAAAATAATGCCATTCCCCTGCCATGAAAACCATAAGGGTCTTTTATTCCATTTTCCAGCTTTGAAGTTACTCTTGACTGGAAAATAAGCTTCTGCAAATTGGGAGGGATACCGTTACCATCATCTATAAAGTAAATTTTTCTTCTTTTATCTTCAATTTTCTTTGTTCCGATAAAGATATTCCTGCTGCCTGCATCCCGGCTATTCCGGAGCAGTTCTACGATTATATCTTCAACACAATTTATGTCCTGAAGGGCCTGTCTCCTTTCAGCTTCTGAAATCTTTAATCTGATATATCCATCCCCTAAATCTTCTTCAATATTCAGTGAATCTTTTAATTTTAATTCCGACAGAAATCTTTTTATATCAGAACTATTTTGCATATTCAACGGCTCTACTTTCCCTGATTACAGTTACCCTTATCTGTCCGGGATATTCCATTTCTTTTTCTATTTCTCTCGCTATTTCTTTAGCCAGCACAAAAGACATATCTTCATCAACTTCTTCGGGTATAACCATAACTCTTATTTCCCTTCCAGCCTGTATTGCATAAGCTTTTTCTATTCCCTTAAATTTAGTAGCAATTCTTTCCAGGCTTTCCAGTCTTTTAACATAACTTTCCAGCGTTTCTCTTCTGGCGCCAGGCCTTCCGCCCGATATCTGGTCTGCTGCCTGTATAATTACATCTAATGCAGATCTAACTTCGACTTCATTATGATGTGATTCTATCGCATGGCAGATCTCCTCATCTTCATTAAGTCTTTTGGCCAGTTCAGCTCCAATAATTGCATGTGACCCTTCTATATCATGAGTTAATGCTTTTCCAATATCATGCAATAGCCCGGCTCTCTTTGCTTTTTTAACATTCATACCAAGTTCAGCTGCAATCATACCTGCTATATAGGCAACCTCCTTTGAATGAAGCAGTACATTCTGTCCATAACTGGTTCTGTATTTTAATCTACCCAGCACTTTTACAATTCCTGGATTTAATTCAGATATGCCGGTATCAAAAACAGCCTGCTCACCTTCTAATTTAATCTCACTATTGATAATTTTACTTGCTTTTTCATACATTTCTTCAATTCTTGCAGGGTGAATTCTTCCGTCCATTATCAAATTTTCCAGCGTTACTCTCGCAATTTCTCTTCTTACTGGATCAAATGAAGATAATATTACAGCTTCAGGAGTATCATCTACAATTATATTTATACCTGTAAGATTTTCAAAAACTCTTATATTTCTACCTTCTCTTCCTATTATTCTTCCCTTCATTTCATCATTGGGTAAATTTACTACAGATACTGTAGTTTCACTAACATGGTCCAGTGCACATCTCTGTATGGCCTGAGAAATTATTTTTTTAGCCATAGCGTCAGCATCTTCTTTTAACTTTGCCTCAATATTCCTGATTTCTTTTGCAGATTCATATCTTGCTTCTTCTTCTATTCTTTTAATTAAAATCGCTTTTGCTTCTTCTCTAGTAAGTTCAGCAATAGCTTCAAGCCTTAGTATTTCTTTTTTTAGCACTTCATCTAATTTTTTATTTTTACTTTCGATTTCCTCTTTTTTTTGATTTACTATCTGTTCTTCCTTCTCCAGGTAACGATTCTTTTTCTCAATAGAATCCTCCCGGCTTAACAACCTGTCTTCCATCCTTTTAAGTTCGAATCTCTGTTTTTTGGCTTCTTCCTCAACACGTGTTTTTAAATCTTGAATCTCCTCTTTACCCTCTAATAGGGCTTCTTTTTTAATAGTCTGCGCTTCTTTTTTGGCATTACTTAAAAGTAAGTTTGCCTTTTGCTCTGCAGAACTTAGTTTTGAATCTATTATATATTTTCTATAAAAAAAGCCTATGAAAAAGCCCATTACTATTGCAATAGCCAATGTAACTATTTTTATTAACAAATCCATTTTATAAACCCTCCTTCCAAATAAAAAAGCCGAGTTAATTACCCGACTTATAAATTAATTTGCACTAATTAATTTTAAACTAAATATTTCTAATATTTATAAAAATCTAATATTTATATATTAGAACTACAACTTTTTTGCTCTAAAAAAACTCACTATAAACACTAAAGACAATTTATTTTAAACTAACTATTAACTTACGTTCTGGTTCATTATTTTACCAGAATTATCATTAGCAACTCTATAAAACATTTAAGATAACATCTATTTATTAAAACCATCAACTGCCTTTTATTGTATTAAAATTATCTTTCTATCGCTAATAATACCTATTATAACCCTTGCAAATTAACTTATAAACCAAGTAATTATTAATGCTATTATTAATTGCTTTTATTTTAACTATAGCATTAATTTAAGTCAACACAAAATAAACTTTCCATTATTTTTATTTAAAATATTTTAATGATAGAACAGGTTATAGGATATTGGTGCATGCTTAATACTTAGTAATTATTTTTCTAAAATGCCTCTTGCCTCTCTGAATTACTTTTTCATTGATATCATTTAAATTAAGTTCCAGATTTGGATCACTAATTTTCCTGTCATTAATTTTTATTCCTCCTTGAGTAACCAGTCTTCTGGCTTCACCGTTAGATTTGGTAAGTCCTGAATCTGTAAGTAATTGTACCAAACTTATTTTTTTATTCTTTATACTTTTTAGATTTATAATATACTGCTCAACTTTATCCGGAATTCCTTTTTTCTTAAAAATTAAATCAAAATCTTCTTCTGCTTCTAATGCATCATTTTTAGTGTATAGATTCTCTATTATTATTTTTGCCAGTTTTCTCTTTGCTATTGAGGGGTTTAATTTCTCCTTTTTTATACTATCTTCAATTTCTCTAATTTCTTCACTATCCAGTGTGGTTACAAGCCGGAAATAATCTATCATAATATTATCCGGGATAGACATTGCTTTACCAAAAATTTCCTGAGGTGACTCATCTACTCCTATATAGTTCCCAAGACTTTTACTCATTTTTTCAATACCATCAGTACCGACTAAAATAGGCATGGTAATGGCAATTTGAGGTTTCTGTGAGAATTCTTTTTGCAATTCCCTTCCCATAAGAAGGTTAAATCTCTGATCGGTTCCTCCTAATTCCACATCTGCTCCAATTGCAATCGAATCATATGCCTGCATTATTGGATACAGAAATTCCATAATTGCTATTGGCGTGTTGCTTTTAAATCTCTTTTTAAAATCATCTCTCTCAAGCATTCTGGCAACAGTAAACTTTGAGGTTAGATTTAAAATATCTTCAAATCTTAAAGACTTGAGCCAGTTTGAATTTTTAACAACTTCTGTTTTTTCAGGGTCAAGAATTTTGAATGCCTGTTTCATATAGGTCTTTGCATTCCTGTCAATATCCTCAGCAGATAGTTCCGGTCTTAAAGTAGATTTACCGGAAGGGTCACCTATCCTTGCAGTATAATCACCGATTATCAGAATAGCCCTGTGACCTAAATCCTGAAACTGCCGGAGTTTATTTAGAACTACAGCATGACCAAGATGAATATCTGGAGAAGTCGGATCTAATCCCAGTTTAACTTTCAAGGGCTTATCTTCTTCTATAGATTTTTTGACAATACATTCCAACTCTTCTTCAATTAAAATGTCCTCAGTTCCCAGCATAATGACATCCATTTGTTTTTTTAAGTTTTTTTCCATCTCTTACTTTCTATAAATACGTTTTTAATCGAAAATTAAAATAAATATTAACATAATAGTTGTATCTATGTCTATTTTAGATAATTCGAAGACTCTCAGATATTCATAAAATAGCCATGTTGTTATTTAACTAAATTTTGTATAAAATTTCTTAAGTCGTGATTTAGTAATATTTGAAAGTAAATATTTGAAAGTAAATATTTAATGATGAGCCCAAAGCGTAAAAAATTAGGCGGATGTTTAAAATTCTTTATATTTACAATAGCATCAATTTTTCTGCTGACCGCACTTATGGGAGTAGTTTTAACCATATATTATATCAATACGTTACCAACACTCGAGGAACTTACTCCTTCACCAATTGCTCAAACCTCCAAAGTTTATGCTCTGGACGGCAGTCTGATTACCGAATTTCACGCTGGGGAAAATAGGGAAATTATTTCTTTTAATGAAATGTCCCCTTATATCAAAGATGCTATTGTGGCAGTTGAAGATAAAAGATTCCGGGAACACGAGGGAGTTGATTATATAAGAATTATAGGAGCTTTTATAGCAGATCTAAAAGCCGGCCAGTGGGTTCAAGGTGCCAGCACTATTACCCAGCAATATGTAAAAAATATTTATTTTAGCCCTGAAAAAACATTTCGTAGAAAAATTAATGAAGCTCTTATTGCCATTCAGCTTGAGAGAAATTACACAAAGGATAAAATTCTGGAAATGTATTTAAATACCATAAATTTCGGATCCGGGACATATGGAATAGAGAAAGCCTCTGAAATATATTTTGGTAAAAATGCAAGCGAATTAGACCTGCCGCAGTCCGCACTGCTGGCAGGCCTTGTAAGAGCTCCCGAAATATATTCACCATTCAATGATATTGAAAAAGCAAAATTAAGAAGAGATCTTGTATTGCAATTAATGTATGAACAGGAATTAATTGAAACCAGCCAGTATCTTAACGCATTGGCTGCACCAATAATCTTAAATGAGAAATCAACTGCCGGCTCCGATCAATTTAGCAGCAGAATAGCTCCATACTTTGTAGACTATGTTAAGCAGAATCTTTATAACCAAAAATTTACCGATTATGATGTATTTAAGGGAGGGCTCCGGATTTATACAACTCTGGATATCAATTTACAGGAAAAAGCTGAAAATGCAGTAAAAAAAGTTTTCCCTGAAGATATTGGACCTTCCTACTCACTAATCAGTATAGACCCAGATAACGGCTATATTTATACTCTAATAGGTGGAAAGGACTACAGCGCCAGTAAATTCAATATTGCAACTCAGGGGAAAAGGCAGCCTGGATCTGTTTTTAAAGTACCGGTACTAATAGAATCAATAAGACAGAATTTTTCTCCAAAGAATACTTTTAATCCTAATGGTCCTATTACCATAAAAATGGAAGAGGGTCCGGACTGGACAGTTTATAATTATGGGAGCAAAAATCCTGGGGGCAGTGGTGAGATGTCTGTAGTAGATGGCACCATACATTCAGTAAATGTAGTTTACGCGCAATTAATAATGAAAGTCGGAGCTGAGAATGTAGAAAAACTATGCAATGAAATGGAAATTTATGATATTGGAAATAACCCGGCAATTGCCATTGGCGGACTTGAAACAGGCATAACTCCCCTTGATTTAAGTAAAGTTTTCTCAACTCTTGCTTCTGGCGGAATTTACCGACAACCAGTATGTATTTTAAAGATAACTGATTACCAGGGAAACATTTTATACCAATATGACCCGGACAAAAATGAATCAAACTACAGAGTGCTAGAAAAACCGATAGCATACTATGTTACACAGATTCTAAAAAAAGTTATAGAAAGTGGAACCGGCAGAGGAGCTAATATCGGCAGGCCGGCTGCCGGTAAGACCGGCACTACAGATGGTCCTAACGATGCCTGGTTTGCAGGCTATACTCCGGAACTGGTTACTGTTGTGTGGATGGGCTATCCTGAATCAAATAAACCTATGGAACCAATAAATGGGCGACCTATCGCTGGAGGAGCTTATACCGCAGACATATGGAGGGAATTTATGAGTTCAGCACTGGAAGATCTTCCGGTATCAGATTTCGATAAACCGGATAAAGAATTAATTGATATTGAGGTTTGCTCTGAATCTAATCTGCTTACTACATTCTGGTGTCCTGAGGAGACCGTTGAATGGCATATATTTATCGAAGGAGAGGAACCTGAAGATATCTGTAATATACATAATAAGGTTGAAGTCCCTGATGTTGTAGGATTGAACTTTGAGGAAGCAAAACAAATGTTTGAGGATTTATATTTTGTAGTTGAAGAGATTTATGATTTTGATGAAACCTATAATCAGGATATAATTTTTAAACAGGACCCGGAGGCAGGTACTATATTGGAATCACTCAGTGGTGAGAAATTAAGTATTACTCTATATGTTAGTAAAGGTAAAAAGACTTTTAGTATGCCTGGACTTATAGGGCTGGATCTTGGTGAGGCAAAACAAATTATAGAAAGTCTTGAGCTTATACTGGATAATATAATATATGAATTCAGCGATGAACAGCCAATTGATAAAATATTTGATCAGAGTCCAGTTCCTGATTCAAAGGTCTCTAAATCAACCGGAGTAATTTTATATGTAAGCCTAGGCGAAAATCCTTTGGTCCTAATTCCTGATGTTATAGGGATGACAGAAGAAGATGCAATAAAGGCACTGGATACTGCCGGTTTTAAAGAAGTAAGCGTCATGTTGGAAGAAAGTGATGAAGAAAAGGACAAGGTATTTTCTCAAACACCTGTAAGTGGAATTCTTTATGATAAATCCCTGGAAATAATTATCAAGATAAGCAAGGGTATAAAAGTGCCGGACGTTATAAATATGACTAAAGAAAATGCTGTGATAGAACTTGAAGGCTTAGGATTTGTTGTTGAGATATCTCCCAATGCTGCTGCTACCGGTGCGGTTATAAATCAAATACCAAAAGCAGATACATATCTAAATTATGGTTCAACAGTCACAATAGAGATTCAAGAAGAAGTTGAATAACAGTAACAGGAAACCGAAAAAGAATAATACTGATATAAATAATTATCTTATTTATTCTACTCCACGAAACAAATGTCCCTTTGAATAGTTTTTGAATAGATTATCATCCTGCAGATAAGAAGTAAAAATTTTATATTTTTTGATGCCCTTGTTATAAAGAATATCTATTGCCTCTCTGTAACTTCTCAGTATCTTATAGAAATCTTTTTTCTCCAGGAATCTACTATCTATAATAATATTGTTGACCCTGCTATCTTTTATATTTTCAAGATTAAATAAAGTGCAGGTATTTCTTGAATTAAAAATTATCATATTTTCGTTATAAGCTGAACTGACCGGAAACCTGTAACCTTTAATGTCCTCTATGTAAAAATTATCACCGCCAGCTTTGTTTGTAAGGAATTTAATTTTATATCTGGAATTCATAACCGGAAAGTAACCATGACCAAAAATGGAAAATTCTATTTCATCCTTAAATGAATTTTCTACATTCGATATTATTTTTAAAATTTCTTCCAGGTTTAGTTCTGGAGAAAATTCTATTCCTTTCAAAGTATTTTTCAAATTCATAATATCATTGAAAAAAACTAATGATAAACTATTGAATAAGTTAAAATTAAAGCCTAAATACAGGTTAATATCAGACTTGTCTTTACAGCCTATTTCGTTTAATAATTCCAGCACTCCTGGATTTGATATTTTAAAATTGTTTAATCCAAAGTCCAGTAATTTTAAAATATTTTTTTTCAGCGATATAAATTCATCGTCATATAAAATTGACGGGGTATTAATCGATATTTTTATATCTTTAAATTCATTATATTTTTTTAAGGATTTAATTAAGCTAGCCTTGAAATTGCTGCCATATACTATTTCTTTGAAATTGCTGTAAATAATATGAGTAATTCCTTTATCTACGGCAGGTTCAATGCACTCCTGTCCATATATATAGGCAGAAAGAGTCAATTTACGTTCTGGTTCTTCCCCGGCGGCTTTATTATTTTTTAATAGAAACTTATTTAAGTAATTTTCAATTTCCTTTTCATTTATTTTATTGTCCGGGGTTTTTACCCTGGAAAGTACTGCTGCACTATCTTTATTAATATCATATTTAAACAAAGATTTGGCTTCATCATCTATTTTCTTATCAAAATATTTAAATACTCTATCTTTTTCTAAAATACTACCTCTTTTATTTAGTGTAATTTCATATGTATATCTCTTATCTTTTTCATCTATCAGTTTAAAGTTTCCAATATTTATCCGGCTGTTGCCCTTTTTAGTCCATATTTCGATAATATCTCCTTTATTTATTTTCCATCTGCTTCTTATGTAAATAGATTTTACCAGTAAATTTTTTCTATTATCATTGCCTTCATAATCTATCTTATAAACTCTGCCTAAAAAATTCCCGATACTTCCTGATTTTTTTAATGATATGATTTCCTTCGGGTACTTTTGTTTTAAATATCCAGTTCCCATTTCTCTTGAAAATATTTGTGCCAGTTTATAAAAGTCGTATTCATCTACATTAAAATTTAAAGGATTCTCATAATACAGATCTATATATTTTCTGTAAATTTTAGTGACCATACCTACATATTCCGGAGATTTCATTCTTCCTTCTATTTTTAGGGCACTGATTCCTGCTGCTATAATTTCGGGTATAATATCCAGTATGCAAAGATCACTCTTACTAAATATATAACTTCCATCCGCGATAATATAATTATATTTACCAGCATCTCTTTCAAGAAGCTTATATTTCATCCGGCAGGGCTGGGTACATTTCCCTCTGTTGCCGCTTCTACCTCCTACAAATGAACTGAAATAACAGCTTCCCGAGTATGAATAGCACTGAGAACCATGACCAAATACCTCTATTTCCGTCAACTTTTTTTTGCATAAATCTTTTATTTCGTCCAGAGTCATTTCTCTAGCAAGGATGACTCTTTTAAATCCAAGATTGCCTGACAATTTTAATGAATAAATATTATGAATGTTAAGTTGTGTACTTGCATGAATTGGAATGGTCTTAAACAAATCTTTTAGAATTTTATATATACCATAATCCTGGATAATAATTCCGTCAGAACATATATAAATGTATTCGTTCAGGAAATTTATTACCTCTGGTATTTCGCTATCTTTTATCAGTGTATTTAAAGTTAAATATACTTTTACACCATGACTGTGAGCAAAGTTTACTGCTTTTTTTATTTGATTTATATCAAAATTTTCAGCATATGCTCTGGCGCCAAATTTTTTATATCCCAGATAAACAGAATCAGCGCCAGCATTAACCGCTGCTATCAGTTGATCCCAGCCTCCTGCCGGTGCTGTCAGCTCTATTTTATTTAGGGTGTGATTCATTTTGGAAATCTGAAATATGAATTCTTAAGCGTCAATGTACTTTATGATTTTCTCAAATTTAGGAGTCCTTTTGATTAAATCTTTAAGTTCGTTCCCGCTATCTTTTATTTTTTTCTTTCCTGATTCAATATTTAAAATTACCTGCCCTTTTTCTGTACCGCATTCCACTTTTTTACTTGATATACATGACTGAATTTCTACCATATCATGTATATCACTTTCAAAATAAGGCGAATAATTTTTAAGCTCCTCCATCCCTAAATCTTTGAATGATATCTTTTTATCAATACAAAAGCGTACAATCTTTCCTACAACGTTATGCGCTTTTCTAAAACTTTCACCCTTCTTTACCAGGTAGTCAGCAATATCGGTAGCTTCTAAAAACCCCTCTTTCAGGGCATTATTAATTTTTATACTATTGAATTTTATTTTCTCAAGTAATTTAGAAAATATTTCAATACTGACAGAGGTTTCCTTATAAGCACTGAGCAGTATTTTTTTATCTTCCTGAAGATCCCTGTTATAGGTTGAAGGCAAGCCTTTAAGCAGTATCATTGACTGCATGAGACTGCCAATAACCAGGGAGCTCTTACCCCTTATTAACTCCAGAACATCGGGATTCTTTTTTTGAGGCATTATGCTGCTGCCTGTACAAAAATCTTCATCTATTTCAATAAATGAAAACTCACCAGTGTTATATATAATAAGGTCTTCGCATAACCTGCTCAGGTGCAGCATTATCTTGCTGCAGGAATATATAAAATCTATTATAAAATCCCTGTTTCCTACTATATCCATACTATTAGAATCAAGATCTTTAAATTTAAGAAGTTCTTTTAGCAGTTTTCTATCCAGCTTATATCCGCTTCCTGCACAGGCTGCAGCTCCCAGCGGCATATAATCGCAGCTCTCAAAATTTCCAAAAAGCCCATCGGTATCCCTCTCAAACTTTTTAAAAAAAGAGAGAAAATAATGTGAAAGCAGAACAGGCTGGGCTTTTTGCATATGGGTATATGCTGGAATAATAATATCGATTTTACTTTCTGCAATTTTTAATATATTTCCCTGCAGAGCTAAAATCTTACTTATTATATCTATTAAGGCATCTTTTACAAAAAGTTTTTCATCCAGCACAACCTGGTCGTTCCTGCTCCTACCAGTATGAATTTTCATGCCTGTATCTCCAATTATTTTTCCCAGTTCAGATTCAACCAGACTGTGAATATCTTCATAAAGACTTGTATCAATACCACCTTCCTCAATATTTTTTTTGACAGTTTTTAGGCCGTAAAGAATTTTTTTAAGCTCATCATCCGAGATAATTCCGATCTTATTAAGTCCTATCGCATAAGCTGCGGTTCCGGTAAGATCATATAGGTATAAGCTTTTATCCACGTCTATGGAACAGGTAAATTTATCAACTGTTTTATCAGTATTTTTTTCTATCCTGCCCTTCCATATTTTATTTCCCATTAATTCTTCCTCTTCTTCCTAATAGTTCATAGGGATAACCCCAAATTTTTATAAAACTTTCCGAATTTTTTGGATCAAATTTATCTCCCCTGTCGTAAGTTGCAAGTTCCTTATCATATAATGAATAATCAGACTTCCTTCCTTCAACTATAAAATTCTTATACTCAAGCTTAATCTTTATGATGCCTGTTACATATTTCTGGCTTTCGTCTATAAATGCACACAGGCATTTACGCAGTGGAGTGAACCATAATCCAAAATAAACCAGCTCTGCCATTTTCTCCTCTAGTAGATATTTATAATGTATGAGCTCCCTGTCAAGCACCAGCGATTCCAGCTGTCTGTGAGCTTCAATTAATATT
>PEXF01000086.1 GCA_002779205.1 Candidatus Hydromicrobium americanum | reverse complement strand
TAAAGCTGGTGCTGATAGACTGGCATATTCGTATTTTTTGACTTATAAGCTTCCGATAGTAGTCATTCGTCCATTTAATGCTTACGGTCCCAATCAGTATCCGGAGAAGCTAATTCCCTTTTTCATAACTAATGCGATTTTGGGGAAGAATTTATTGATTTATGGAGATGGTAAAAACACGAGAGATTGGACCTATGTATTTGATAGTGTTCGTGGGATATGGAAGGTGCTTCAAACTTCCAACATAGAAGGTGAGACAATAAATGTAGGGACTGGAGAAGAGATGGATGTGGTTGGTATAGCGGAAGTTATACTGGAGGAGTTAAAGGTTCAAGGGTTCAAGGGTTCAAAAATGGAGTTCATTGGAGACCGACCGGGACATGTAAAAAGATTAATCGCATCCTTTGATAAAGCCAGGAATCTTATTGGTTGGTCTCCTGAAATTAAATTTAAGGAAGGACTTAAGCGGACTATCTCTTGGTATGTAGATAACAAGAAGTGGTGGGAAAAGATAAGAGAAAGCTCTGAATTTAAGAATTTTGAAGACTTGTGGTATAAGAAGCTAAAGAAAAAGTAGTTAGTGGACAGTAGATAGAGGAAGACTTTTAAAATCTGTTCTATTTTCTACTGGTTTTTGAAAAATGATTACATTATTATTTTTATTGACGATACCTTCTATCCCTGAGGACTATAAACTGGAGATAGGAGATGAAATAGCAATAACAGTATCAGGGAAAATAAATTTTACTTATTCTCAAAAGATTTCACCCGAGGGCAATGTTTTTATTCAATCAGGTGGATTAGCTTTATGGAGCCCAGGGGAAGGAGAAATTGTCCCAGCTGGTGCAACAGTTTTAGGAATAGTAAAAATACTTAACCGAACATTGGAAGAGGCAAAAGAAATAGCGAAAGAAACGTTTAAGAAATACTTTAAAGATATAGATGTCTCTATAACACTTGTAAGATTTGAAGATGTTGTATATGTAGAAGGTGCAGTTGTATCTCCAAGGGCATATCCATTCTTCCCAGGTAAGACAGCAAGAGATTATATAGGATTAGCAGGTGGACCTCTCAGCTCAGGTAATCTTAAAGATATAAAAATTACAACACCCGAAAATAAAATTATTAATGGTTCTTTAGATACTATACCGCTAAGAAATTCTGTTATAAATGTACCTCAGAGTAAAATTTACGCTTGGAAAGATTACATTGCAATATTGGGTGGTATTTCATCTATTGTATATTGGATTACCTTAACAAAAGATACATGGGGAAAGTAAAATAGAGATAGAGAAAAAATAGTGAATAGTTAACAGTCATATGAATATAAGAGATTATCTTCGGGTATTGGTGAAGTGGAGAAAACTTATCATCTGGAATGTATTTATCATTACTTCTATTGCGCTGGCTATTTCTCTTCTTCTCAAAGAGAAATACACATCTCGGGCTTCTCTCCTTCCTCCTATTCCTGGAACAGAGTTTTTAGGAGGCGAGATAAGTACTTTAGCTAGCTTTTCAGGAATGAGAGGTGCTCTTGGGATGAGCACTCCTTCTGATTTATTTGCAAAGATTTTAGAATCAGAGAGAATAAAAGATAAAGTTATTGAGGAATGCGATTTAAGAAAGGTCTATAAAACAAAAACAACTATGGCTACTTATAGTATGCTTGATAAGGAAACAGATATATCAGTAAGTCCTGAGGGCATAATTACTATAGCAACGACTTCAGAGTCTCCTCTTCTTGCAAAATATATGGCAGATTCATACATAAAATCGCTTGATGCCGCAAATAAGAACTTAACTATGAGTGTTGGAAAGAGGAATCGCATCTTCCTTGAACACAGGTTAGAAGAGGTTAATGAAAAATTAAAAAAATCCGAAGATGCTCTAAAAAATTTTCAAGAGACACATAAAACTATCTCCATCCAAGACGAAATTCTTCCTATCCTCGAATCAATAAGTGAGTTAAGAGCTAAGATTCTTGCTAATGAGGTAAATCTTGGGATTTTAAGAAAATATGCTACCGAAGAAAACCCCAAGGTAGTTAATATAAAGTCCGAATTGTCCGAACTCCATAAAAAATTAAGTGCAATGGAATATACCGGAGATGATAGCCATTTTGGTGTTGGCTTCTCTATCCCATTTAAAGAAGTCCCAAATATTCAATTAAATTTGGCTCGGCTCACCCGTGATGTTCTAATTCAACAAAAGTTATTTGAACTACTCACAGAACAATACGAGAAAGCAAAGCTTCAGGAGGTTCGAGATACACCAACAGTTAATATTCTTGAGGAGGCAAGGGTTCCTGAACGTAAAAGTTATCCGAGACGTAAGATTATAGTTCTGGCTACTTTTATAATTAGTTTTGCAGCAGGAGTTATTCTTGCATTTTTCTTGAACTGGGCAGAAGAACTTCCTCCTGATGAGAAAAATAAATGGCAAGAAATATGGAGTATGTGGAGGAAAAAAAGAGACAACTGATTGGATGTGGTTGAAAATGATTAGTCCACAGTCCGTAGTCCATAGTCCACAGTCCGTTGTGGGAAATAAGAATGATTGAAGACCGTATAAAAAATAGGCAAGCAAAAATTGGAGTCATCGGTCTTGGTTATGTAGGTCTTCCTCTCGCTGTTCATTTTGCTCGCAATGGATATGAAGTCCTGGGATTTGATATAAAACGTGAGCGCGTTAATCTTGTTAATCAAGGCAAGAGCTACATTCGTGATGCAAAGCAATCTGAACTTAACCGATTAGTTAAATTGAAAAAAATAAGTGCCACAGGGGATTACAATAGAGTCCCTGAATGTGATGTTATCCAAATTTGTGTACCTACACCCGTAAATATAAATAAAGAGCCAGATGTCTCTTATATAGTTGGAACTACAGAGGAAATCTCTAAACGGCTTAGAAAAGGGCAACTTATTATCTTGAAGAGCACCACTTTCCCAAAAACTACAGAGAGTGTTATGCTTCCAATACTTGAACGTTCCGGGCTCCATATTGGTAAGGACTTTTTTCTTGCATTCTCACCGGAGCGAATAGACCCCGGGAATAAAGAATTTACTCTTGAAAATACCCCCACAGTTGTCGGAGGAGTAACTTCTCGGTGTACCAAGCTTGCAGTGCTTCTATATAAAAATGCAGATTCTAATGTTATATCGGTTCGTTCGCCTGCTGTGGCTGAGTTGACAAAACTGATTGAAAATACTTTCAGGAATGTGAATATAGCACTTATGAATGAACTTGCCCAGTTATGTGAACGTATGCACATAAATATATGGGAAGCAATAGATGCGGCAAGCACAAAACCGTTTGGGTTTATGCCATTTTATCCGGGACCAGGAGTAGGAGGACATTGCATTCCAATTGACCCATATTACCTTTCTTGGAAGGCACGTGAATATGATTTCCATACATCTTTTATTGAGCTATCTGCTAAAGTGAATGAAGATATGCCTTATTACATTGCAAAAAAAGTCGTTGAGTCATTAAGCAAAGCAGGAGTGTGTCCTTCCAAAGCAAGAGTTTTGGTACTTGGAGTTACATTCAAAAAAGATGTTAGTGATTTAAGAGACTCTCCTGCTCTCAAAATAATTGAAATTCTAGAGGAAAAAGTAGGCAAAGTTCTTTATAATGACCCTTACATTGAAAATATAGTGGTTCATAATCTACACTATACCTCTGTCTCTCTTGTCTCTTATATGGTAGATGAGAGCCCTCGCTCTCATCAAGTCTCTTCCCGGGTAGATGAGAGCCCCCGCTCTCATCAAAAAACCGATGTTTTGAGAAATATAGATTGTGTTCTAATAGCCACTGACCATTCAGCGTATGATTACAAAAAAATTGTGAAAAATACTAAACTTGTGATAGATGCAAGAAATGCAACCAAGTCCGTCCCAGATGGATTAAAAGGAGGTTCTATAGTGAAGCTTGGTTGTTAGTGAAGTCAATAATTTTATTCCATCCGCCGTTTACCGTCCGCCGTCCAGAGACAATTATATTTCCTGACGCTTTCTTCTTTAATGTCATGGACACAAGACTTTTAACCACGAATTCACACGAAAAAGCACGAATAAAAATTAAAGATCCTTTTGTGTTCATTCGTGTTTATTCGTGGTTTCATTTCTTCCTATGAAATCTGTGTGCTATCTTTTAACTATACTATGAAAAAGATTCTCATAATTATAGGAACACGTCCAGATGCTATAAAAATGGCACCAGTTATTAAAGAACTTGAGAAATCACAGGTGAAGCCAATTATTGTAGTTACTGCTCAGCACAGAAAATTACTGGACCAGGTATTAAAATGCTTCTCTATAAATCCAGATTTTGACCTCAATATAATGGAAGAGAATCAAGACCTTTATTGGACTACCATTCAAGCTCTACAGAAATTAAGAAATGTGCTAAAAGAGGTAAAGCCAGATATTGTATTGGTTCAAGGAGATACTACTACTACATTTGCAGGTGCACTTGCATCTTTTTATGAGAAAGTTCCTTTAGGACATATAGAAGCGGGATTAAGGTCAGGTAATAAATATAGTCCGTATCCGGAAGAGATGAATCGGAAATTTGCTGATTGTGTTTCTGATTTTTGCTTTGCTCCGACTCAGGTTGCTCGGGAGAACTTGCTGGGCGAAGGAATATCAAATGAGCGTATATGGGTAACAGGAAATACCGGGATTGATGCGCTTTTTATGGTTCTAAACAATCCCGCACATAATTTGTGTGCTTGGAAAGATAAAAAATCAGAAGAAATAATAAACTCTAATCACAGGATAATTTTAGTAACTGCACATCGGAGAGAAAGTTTCGAAGATGGACTTCGTAATGTTTGTTCAGCACTTCTTGAGTTAAAAAATAGATTTAAAGATATTGAAATAGTTTATTCAGTGCACCCAAATCCAAATGTTCGGAAGCCAGTTTATGAAATGTTAAGTGATGTTTCGGGCATTTAT
>PEXF01000159.1 GCA_002779205.1 Candidatus Hydromicrobium americanum | reverse complement strand
CCATTAAGTAAATGGGGTTTTGAACTGGAGAATTATAATATTTTTCCAAATAAAACCAATGTAGAGTTTGTTCAAATTAAAAATGATATGGAACTAAATATGAGGGTATGGGAGAGGGGAATAGGTGAGACCCTGGCATGCGGTACAGGAGCGTGCGCTGCAGCGGTATGTGCAGTCAAATTAAAAAAGGTTAAAGGCAATAATATTACTGTCAATTTAATGGGAGGGAAATTAAATATAATATGGGATCCTTCTTTTCCAGATGTCTTTCTTGAGGGTAGGGTAGATCATAATTTTGATGGCGAATACTTTATATAAAAAATAATTTTCAAATAGGTGAAGAGAGGAAAGTAATGCAATTTGAAGAGTCTGAAAGATTAAAAATGTTACCCCCATATTTATTTGCTGAAATGGATGAAATTATAAACAGGAAAAAAGAAAAAGGATTAGATGTAATAAGCCTTGGTATAGGTGATCCCGATATCCCAACATCAAATGATATTATCGAAGTTCTTTGCAGAGAAGCCAATAATCCTGAAAATCACAGATATCCTTCAAGTTATGGTTTAAAGATTTTCAATGAAGCTGTATCCAGATTTTATTATGAAAGGTTTAATGTGACACTTAATCCAGATAGGGAAGTTATACCACTTATAGGTTCAAAAGAAGGTATAGCAAATATAGCATACACTTTTATAAACCCTGGTGATTACGCAATAATAACCAGCCCTTCTTATTTAGTATATAAAATCGGTACAATGTTTGCCGGTGGCATACCCTATACGATACCTCTGGAAGAAAAAAATAATTTCTTATTCAATATAAATGACATTGATTCAGAGATAGCAAAGAAAGCAAAAATTTTATATATTAATTATCCCAACAATCCAACGTCAGCAGTCTGTGATATAAACTTTTTTGAAAAAATAGTAGATTTTGCAGAAAAAAATAAAATCATTATCTGCCATGATAATGCTTATTCAGATACTTACTGGGGTAATAATAAGCCAATGAGTTTCTTAAATGCCGGTGGTGCAAAGTATGTAGGAATAGAGTTAAATTCACTTTCAAAGACATTTAATATGACAGGATGGAGAATTGGATATGCAGTTGGTAATGAGGAAATAATCAGGAGTCTGGGTAAATATAAAACTAATGTGGATTCCGGTGTTTTTAATGCTATTCAATACGCTGCTGTAAAAGCCCTGGAAAATTACAGGAAACATACTGAATATAATAATAAAATTTATAATAAGAGAAGAGAGATGGTTAAAAAAGCGCTGGATGACATTGGGATTGATTATTATAATTCTAATGCTACCATATATGTATGGGCAAAAGTTCCTCAAGGATTTACTTCCGAATCATTTTCCAAAATGATACTTGACAGGGCAAATGTAGTAGTAACCCCGGGCAGTGCTTTTGGAGAATATGGGGAAGGATATATCAGGATTTCACTGACCATAACTGACAGTAGATTGGAGGAAGCTTTAAACAGGATAAGAAATGTATTATAAAATATTAATAGCAATAATATAATTTATGATAAGAGAAAAAGTTCTTTTAGTTTTTATTAATTTTGAAAACTTTAAAAATAATACTACAAAAAAGCAGCGATACCATAAAACCATAAATGAAAATGTAGAAGAGTTAAAAAATTTAACTATAAGTGCCGGTGCTGATGTTGAAGAAATATTATGCCACAAACAAGATAAGCCAAATCCTAAATATTTCATAAGTACCGGAAAATTAGAGGAAATTAAAAATATTGTAGATAATAAGGAAATAGAATTAGTTATTTTTGATAATGAAATTACCCCCACGCAGCAGAGAAATCTCCAATTAAAACTTGATACCAAAGTCCTGGATAGAACTGCACTGATTCTGGATATTTTTGCGCAGAGAGCACATAGCAGGGAAGGCAAGCTGCAGGTAGAATTGGCACAGTTGAATTATCTTCTTCCAAGATTGATTGGTAAAGGAATTGAACTTTCAAGATTGGGTGGTGGAATTGGAACCAGGGGTCCTGGAGAGACTAAATTGGAAGTAGATAGAAGAAAAATAAGAAAGAGAATCAGTCTCCTTGAAAAGAAAATATACCAGATAAGCGTACAGAGAGATACACAGAGAAAAAAGAGAGAAGAAAAAAACATATTCCAGATAGCATTAGTAGGATATACCAATAGCGGTAAATCTACGTTACTTAATGCTACCACTGATTCAGATGCTTATGTTGAAGACAGGCTTTTTTCTACCCTTGACTCAACTACACGGAAATTAAAAATATATCCCAATTCTGAAGTCTTGATTTCAGATACAGTCGGATTTATTGAAAAATTACCACATCAGTTAATAGCATCTTTTAAATCCACTTTAGAAGAAGTTAAAAGATCAGATCTATTACTGCTTGTTGTTGATATAAGCAATACTGATTTTGAGAATAATATTTACAGTGTGAAAGAAGTTCTAAAAGAAATTGGTGTATGGCAAAAGCCTGTGGTATTAGTTTTTAACAAAATTGATAAATTAAGCAGTGGGGAACTTAATAGTTTAAAAATAAAATATAAAAATTCAGTGTTTATATCTGCTTTAAAAAGAAGGGGACTGCCTGAACTGTACTTAAGAATAAAAAAAATAATTGAAAGGCATTATTTAAATATAATTGTAAAAATTCCCTATAATGAAAATAAAATTATGTCTTTTATTTATAGTAACTGCCAGGTTTTAAGGCGTAGAGATTTAGAGGACAGTGCTATATTAAATTTAAATGTGAATTCAAAATATTGTTCTATATTATCCAGATATATATACAGAGGAAGGGAGAGCAGGGAAGCTTATATTGGCTAAAAATATTTTCTAATTACCCCTATTACTTTTCCAAGTATTTTAACGTCATTTACAACTACGGGTTCCATATAATCATTTTCGGGCATTAATTTTATATTTTTATCAGTTTTAAAAAATCTTTTAACTGTAGCTTCGTCTTCCAGTAAAGCCACGATTATTTCACCGTTTATGGCATTATTCTGTTTCCTTACAATAATATAATCCCTGTCCAGTATACCTGCATTGACCATACTGTCTCCTCTTACATGAAGAATAAAAACTTCTTTTTTTCCTTTTACAAAATCCGATGTAAGCGGGAAATAATCTTCAATGTTTTCATCTGCTAAAATTGGCCTACCGGCTGCTATGTTCCCAACTACAGGAACGTAGACAAGATTATTAAAACCACGGTCAATTGTTTCATCTTCTTGCCTGGACAGCAGGGAAATTGCACGTGGTTTGGATGGATTTCTTTTCAGGTATCCTTTTTCTTCAAGTTTTTTTAAATGGGAATGAACTGTTGCTGAGGAGCTTAAACCCACCGCCCTGGCTATTTCTCTTATAGATGGGGGGTATCCAGATTTTTTAATTTTTTTACTGATAAACTTTAATATTTTTTCCTGTCTGGAGCTAATATTATTATCCATAATTCATTCAATAATATAATAAAAATAAATATATATTTTCTTAACTTGCATAACATTATAACAAAAAGGAAAACCTATGGCAAACATAGGTTCGCTTTTTATTATGCCATTTATTTAATCTTCTTCTTTCTTAATCCAGGTCATCATTTTTCTCAGCTCTTTTCCTACTTTTTCTATAAGATGATTTTCTTCCTTTTTCTTTATTGCATTATAAACTGGCCTGCCGGCTTTATTTTCAAGTATCCATTCTCTGGCAAAAGCACCGCTTTGAATATCTTTCAGTATCTTTTTCATATTTTTTCTAGTTTCATCTGTAATAATCTCTTTTCCTTTTACCATATCACCATATTCTGCAGTATCGCTAATAGAATATCTCATCCAGGATATTCCACCTTCATATATTAAATCTACTATTAATTTTAGCTCGCTCAGCACCTCAAAATATGCTATCTCTGGTTGATATCCAGCCTCTACTAAAGTATCAAATCCGGCTCTTATAAGTTCAGTTGTACCTCCACAAAGTACGGCTTGTTCTCCAAATAGATCTGTTTCTGTTTCTTCTTTAAATGTGGTAGTAATTATTCCAACTCTTCCAGCTCCCAGAGCTTTTGCATACGCCAGGCAATACTCCTTGGCTTTTTTTGAATAATCCTGATAGACAGCAATAATTGCTGGAACTCCGCTATTTTCCTTATACATTCTTCTCACAATATGACCGGGTCCCTTAGGGGCGATCATAATAACATCAATATCTTCTCTGGGAATAATTTGATTAAAATGAATATTAAAACCATGAGCAAAACAGAGTATATTTCCTTTATCAAGGTTTGGTTCTATATATTTGTAATAAATACTTTTCTGTAGAGTATCTGGTGCCAAAAACATTATAACATCAGCCATTTTTGAGGCATTGTCAGTAGTGTAGACTTCAAATCCTTTTTCCTTTGCCATATCCCAGGGTTTGCTGCCATCCAGTTCTCCTACAATTACATCCATTCCACTGTCTCTTAAATTTTGTGCGTGTGCATGCCCCTGACTTCCGTATCCAATTATAGCGATCTTTTTTCCCTTTAAGATATTCATATTAATATCTTTATCATAATGAATTTCTGCCATTTTTCCTCCTCTTTAAATATATTTTAAATATATTAATAATATAATAGTCGGGTAGGGGACTATTAAATGATTTACTTTTTATTCTAACAAATAACACAAAAAAGTTATATAAAATTTTGATAATAATGTAAAATATTTTAAGAAATTTTTATTTTTTTTATTGACACAAACATATGTTCGGTAGTAGTATAAACCTAATTATATGTTTGGTTTATAATAATAAAAGATCATTTTAAAAATTATTTGGAAGATAATTAATTGAAAACAGTAAAACTGAAAATACTTGACAGGTCAATTCCAGTACCAAAATATGCCCATACTGGAGATGCAGGGCTAGATTTATACAGTTCTATAAATTGCGAATT
>PEXF01000144.1 GCA_002779205.1 Candidatus Hydromicrobium americanum | reverse complement strand
GTGATAAAATAAAGGGATATTTTATTAAAATTAAAACCCCGCACCTAGGGTGCGCTAAATTTTCTAAAAAATGTTCAATAGATTTTTTTAAGGAGGTATTCATGGATATTATTGTGAGGGATAATTATGAGAAAATGAGCAGGTATGCAGCAGAGATTATTGCAAAATGCATAAAATCAAAACCTGATTGTGTTCTTGGGCTGGCAACTGGAGGCACGCCAATAGGGACATATAAAGAACTAATAAGGATGCACAAACAAGGGCTTGATTTTTCACAAGTTAAAACTTTTAATCTTGATGAATATCTTGGGGCTGGGATTGATCTTGGTAAACCATATAATTTAGACCAAAGTTATGCAAGGTTTATGTATGAAGAACTTTTTAAACATATAAATATTAAGAAAGAAAACACTCATGTGCCTGATGGGCTTTCAAAAGAGCCAGAGAAGTTTTGCCAATGGTATGAAGATGAGATAAGAAAAGCAGGAGGGGTAGACATACAGCTTCTCGGGATAGGCGGGGATGGCCACTGGGCATTCAATGAGCCTGGGTCGTCTCTGTCATCTAGAACAAGAATTGAGCCGTTAACAAAGCAGACTTTAGATGATAATTATGAAAGTTTTTATAAGAAGGCAGGAATAAAAAGAGAGCAGATGCCGCATTTTGCAATCACAATGGGAATTGGAACAATTCTTGAAGCAAGGCATGTACTTATGATTGCTAATGGAAAGAAAAAAGCAAAAGTTATTGCAAAAGCTCTTGAGGGGCCCATAACATCTCAAATCACTGCATCAGCAATACAACTTCATGATGGAAAGGCTACTGTTGTGCTTGATCAGGATGCTGCCTCAGAATTGAAGAATATAGAACATTACAGGCATGTAGAAAAATTAAATCTTGCTTATAAGTTAGGCTCTGTTTCGCTACGCTAAAAAATTTCTTCTCTTTCTTGTTTTGTATAAAATAGTTTCACGCACTCTTCTTTGGGAAGTACCTCAGTATTGTTTACTATTTTTTTAATTTAATTTATCTTCCACAACTTTGGCTATTTTGCTGGCAAGTTTTTCAGCATCGCTTTTGGTAGGTCCTTCAAGCATCACCCTGCAAATGGACTGAGTGCCAGAATATCTTACAAGAACCCTGCCCTTGTCAGCGAGTTCCTTTTCAACTTCTGATATTATACTCTTTAGTTCAGGTATTTCTTCAAGTGGGGCTTTCCTTTTAACCTTCACATTTATCAAAACCTGAGGGAAGGTCTTCATAATCATTGACAGTTCTGAGAGGGGCTTGTTTTCCTTTTTAATAACTGATAGAAGCTGTAGTGCGGTTAAAATACCATCACCTGTGGTATGGTGTTCTTTAAAAATTATATGGCCGGAATCTTCTCCTCCAATAACACTATCATGTTTTATCATTTCCTCAAGCACATATCTATCACCAACTTTTGTTGTTACATTCTTAATGCCCATCTTTTTGAATGCAACAGAAAGTCCTAGATTGCTCATTATAGTTGTAACTACAGTGTTATTCTTTAGCATACCCTCCTCTTTCATTTTTTTTGCGCATATTGCAATTATCTTATCGCCATTGACTATGTTGCTTTTTTCATCAATTGCTATTAACCTATCCCCGTCACCATCAAAAGCAAGCCCGATATCTGCTTTAGTTTCAGCTACCTTTTTTGCGAGATTTCCAGGATAGAGTGAGCCGCAATCCAGGTTAATATTCTGGCCATCCGGGCTAACATTTAAAGTAATAATCTCAGCCCTCATCTCCTTAAACAATGTAGGAGCAACTTTATAAGTAGCGCCATTTGCACAATCAAGTACAATCTTCATTCCTTCAAGGTTAAGGTTCCTGGGGAATGAATATTTGAGGAATACTACATACCTTCCACTTGCATCTTCTTCCCTGAAAGCACGGCCCAGATTTTCAGCACTGGTAAGAAGAGATGGGAGTTTTTTTGAAAGTATCAGCTCTTCAATTTTCAGCTCTTCTTCGTCAGTTAGCTTATATCCGTTTTTTGAAAATATCTTGATTCCGTTGTCCTGGTATGGATTATGTGAAGCAGAAATTACTATTCCTGCGTCCGCGTTCAGGTTAGTAGTTAAAAAAGCAATACCAGGCGTTGGTACAGGGCCCACAAGTATTACATCTGCCCCCATAGAACATATGCCTGATACAAGGGTGCTTTCTATCATATAACCAGAAAGCCTTGTATCTTTACCTATAACAATTCTTGAGCGATGTCCCCTTTTTTTTAGTATATACGCAGTAGCCTGTCCAATCTGCATAACCATATCAGGGGTGATTGGATATTGATTTGCAACTCCTCTTATTCCGTCTGTTCCAAATAACTTGCCCACGTCTTTACCTCCTTTTTAACTGGGTTTGGGAAAGATCAAAAAAATCTTCTGGTTTAAGCATTTTTCTCCTACTCGTAAAAATTTCTAACGGTGTAAATTCACAGTATTATACAAAGTTTATTCACACTTTTCAACTCTACTCTCTTAAAACCCACAACCAACCACTGTTGCCTCATCTAAAAAAACTTGGTGTTTTATAAACTAAAAATAAACCGGGCTATGTAGAAATAAATTAGAAGTCCTAACGCATCAATTATAGTAGTAAGAAGAGGACTGCTAATAAGTGCCGGGTCTAACTTTATTTTTGTGAGAATCATCGGAAGTATTGCACCAATAAAATTTGACAATATCATAATGCAAATAATTGAAAAACCTAAAGTCAATGCCAGTGGAATGCCATCTTTAAATATAAGACTTCTTAAAAAAAATACGCAACCCATACTTATACCTAAAAGAAGACCAGTCAGTAATTCCTTCCTTACAACAGAGAACCACTTTCGTAATGTAAGATCACCTGTAGCTAATGCTCGAATAATTAGAGTAGATGATTGAGTAGAAGTATTACCACCTGTATCTATTAGGATAGGAATAAAAAAAGCAAGAGCAATGACTGACTCAAGAGTAGTTTCAAAATTAGATATTATTTTAGAAGATATAAATCCTGTTATAAGAAGTATTGAAAGCCATCCTATTCTTTTTACATAAAGCATCCAGGGTGACGCAGTTGTATAATTGATACCAAATGGTGCAACAGCAGCTCCTTTTTGAAAGTCTTCGGTGGTTTCTTCTTCCAGTACATCTAAAATGTCATCAATAGTTACTATACCAATAAGTATACCTTCGGGATCAATTACTGGTAATGATACCATATCATATTTTTTCATTTTTTTAGCAGCTTTTTCCTGGTCTTCATTTACATATATAGAAACGAACTTACGGTCCATAAGTGATTTTACCAGTGCTTCTGAATTAGACAGTATAAATTTTCTAATTGGTATACTATCAATTAAGTGCCATTTATCATCAACGACATAAATAATGTTTATAGTCTCAGCATCTTTGCCGAACTCTTTTATATGTTCCAGAGCTTTCCTGATAGTCCAGCTTGGTTTAACAGCTATATAATCCGGGGTCATTAGTCTACCAACACTATCTTCAGAATAACTTAGAAGTGAAAGAGCCTCTTTTCTTTCATTTAAAGGTAAAATATTTAATAATGTCTGCGTAACTTTTCCAGGTAGATCCTCGAAGATTTCAGTTCTGTCATCGGGAGGTAAATCTAAAATGATTTGTTTAATCTTTTTATTGCTGATATTTTTTAAAATAGACTCTTGTTTATCTGTTTCAAATTCAGCAAAGACCTTGGCTGATTTAATTTTAGGTAGAAGCCTGAATATAAGTAATTCAGTTTCTTCATTAAAATGTTCCATTAAATAAGCAATATCCGAAGCAGGAATGTCTAGTAGTTTCTTTTTTATTTCTTCCCAGTCCTTTTTCTTAATCAGTTCTTCTATATTATCTATTAATGTATGCAGTTCATAACTTATCATTTTATTACTCTCCTTGATAAATGAGTAAACGAAATATGGTTAAAATATTTTAACCATATGTTTTCATTTGTCTTTTTAATAATTTAGATTATAAAACAGTAAAATTAAAATTTATATAAAATAATGAATATAATTATTGTTCCATAAGTAAATATCAAAAGAACCCTGGCTTACACAAGATCCATTTAGCTTTTTATCCATGGTATAAAAGGTAGAGAATATTACAGTACTCTGCCCATTAGAACAAATCAAATGACCTGCTAGCAGATACGGGTAAATAAAAATAATGATTTTGAATTTGTACTTTGGTGTGAATACATTTCAAATAACCGGGCTAAAATATACCATAATGACAAAAGTTACTTAAATGGCTGGGGAGGGGGACTTGAGTCTTTCGTCTCACTTCGTTCGCTCACGTAACCGCGAGCTCCCTCAGCTGTCGCTTCAGTCCGCTCTTTCGAATCCCTGGAAATATGCCACTGGCATATTTCCATTCATTAAAGTTTATCAATCTATAGCAACGCAATTACATCTATAGCTGCCCCAAGTAGTGAAATTTCGAACCAATTTTTTAAAATATTGATTGATTTAAAAAATAAATTAAAATGTTTTTCAAATATAATAATAGATATATAAATTAAATAAATGGCAAATGGTTTGGCAAGTGTCTATATTACTGAGCAAGGAGGATGGCATGCCTTGTCTAACCGTGAACAAGTAGCACAGTATTTAATGGGTTGCTATATTAACAATCAACCAGCCGTATCCTCCTCATTGCAAGTTGCAAGCAGTCATACTGTTTACAGAATTTATCCTATACATTAGACTCAATACTTTCGTAATAAACTCATATTGGGGAAAAATAACTGATTCTAAAAAGGTAGAAGAAAAAGCATAAAGAAAGATAAAAGTTAAGGCCTAAGCAGTCTCACCGTGGAGGACCCACCCCAACTCCTGGTGCAAAGCCTATTGCCTGGACGGTGCGCATCCAAGTGAGCCCGCCCAAAGTCTCGATGCCACCACCCAGTCGGCACAAGGTCACTTTTTACATGTTTTACATATTTTACATATTGACCAAGA
>PEXF01000075.1:1558-4998 GCA_002779205.1 Candidatus Hydromicrobium americanum | reverse complement strand
CCAGCATAAAAAATGACACAGATAAAGATTAACCACTCTGTGAATTAAAGTATGAAGTATTGGCGAGCACCATATGACAAAAGTGAAATAAAAGTTCCACAGGGTGAAATCCACATAATAAAAGACAGATGTAAGGGATGTGGTTTCTGTGTAGAATATTGCCCAAAAGATGTGCTTGAGATGTCAGAGGAATATAATGCTAAGGGCTATCATCCTCCGCAGGTCAAGAATCCAGACCAATGTGTGAACTGTGGACTTTGTGGAATGCTTTGTCCAGAATTTGCTATATGGTCCATCCTTAAAGAAGAAAAAGAAAATTAGTTAGAGAATGACAGCTGATTGTAGATGATATTAACTGTGAACTATGGACTATGGACTATTCATTTTCAATCAGTTGTGTAAAAAATGCAAAAACGCAATTCCTTTCTTCAGAATATATTTGAGGCAAAGAAAGTCTAGCTTTGCTTTCATCAGATAAGCTCTGCTAAATATGCTATTAAAAAAATAGAAACATCAAAATGCAAGTCTGCTTGTCCAATAGATACAGATGTTAAAGCTTATCTTGGTCTGATAGCCGCTCGGAAGTTTGACAAAGCACTGGAGATAGTTAAACGCGACAATCCTTTACCGGGGATATGTGGGAGGGTGTGTTTTCATCCTTGTGAAGCTGAATGTTCAAGGAATGAAATTGACCAACCACTTGCCATCTGTTCACTTAAAAGATTCCTTGCTGATTATGAATATCGGTTAGCGGTTAACGGTGAGCGGTTAGCAGTAAAAACCGATAACCGGATAACCGAAAAAATTGCTATTATTGGCTCAGGCCCAGCTGGTCTTACCGCCGCCTATGACCTTGCCAGATTGGGATGCAAAATTACTGTATTTGAGGAATTACCAGTTGCAGGAGGAATGTTATATGCTGGTATCCCGGAATACAGACTTCCCCGAAATATCATAAAAACCGAGATTGATGCAATAAAAAAACTTGGCGTCAAAATTAAAACAAATACAAGGATTAGAAAGCTAAGCACTTTGCAAAAACAAGGATATAAAGCTATATTTATTGCTATTGGTGCACATAAGGGATTGAAACTCGGAATCTCTGGAGAAGACAAATTTGCTTGTCCCGACTCGTTTCCACAGGATTCTGCGAACGGTGGCGGGAAGGGATTTCTTGATTGCATCACTTTCTTGAGGAATGTCAATCTTGGCAAAAAGGTCAAAATTGGCAAAAAGGTTATTGTAATTGGAGGCGGAAATGCGGCTATAGATTCAGCAAGAACCGCGATAAGACTCGGCTCTCAAGTGCATATTGTATATAGAAGGTCAAGAAATGAGATGCCTGCAAATAAATGGGAAATTAAGGAAGCAGAAAAAGAAGGAGTAAAAATACATTACCTCGCTTCTCCGGTTAAAATACTTGGTGAAAAAGGCAAGGTGGTAGCTATGGAATGTATCAAAAACAAATTGGGACTACCTGATTCCAGCGGTAGAAGACGTCCTGTTCCTGTTGAAGGCACTGAATTTAAAATACTTGCAGATACAATCATTCCTGCCATTAGTCAACAACCTGATATTTCATGGTTGCCAGCCGACCACAAACTTGAAATTTCTAAATGGAACTCATTTGTTGTAGATGAAGAAACGCTTGCAACAAACTTACCCGGTATTTTTGCTGGTGGAGATTGTGTAACTGGACCAAAAACTGTTCTTGAAGCTATAGCAGCAGGTCACAAGGCAGCTAAATCAATTGACAGATACCTATCCCGAACCCCGAACCCCAACCCCCGAACCCCGAATATGAAATTGCAACTGCCCCAAAAGAGAAAAAAGAAAGAGCCACTATGTCCGAGCTCCCTCTAAACAAAAGAAAGAATTTCAAGGAGGTTCAATTAGGTTTTACTGAAGAAATAGCAATAGAAGAGGCAAAAAGATGCTTGAGATGCGGATTCTGTGCTGAGTGTAGTGAGTGTTCCGCAGACTGTGATAAAAGATTGGTAGCCCTATCCATATCAGGAGAAACATCGGGAATGTTGTTAAGAGTCCCACTTGACCTTAATCAATTTCCTTTAAATAGTAGTCCTCTCCAGGGAAAGCTCTCATTGGATGGTGCAAAGTTTCTTCCTGTCATAGTAGAACCTATCACTGCGAAGGTGATAAGTGACCTTTGTCGTGGATGCGGTGATTGTGAGAAAGTTTGCGAATATTCTGCTCCCAAATTAAATGTAAGAGCAATCTCTGATTGCGATAAGTCGCAAGTTGCTCCTACTTATGATAACGGAAATGGGGTCAAGATATGTAGCATTGACGAAACTTCCTGTAAAGGATGTGGGGTTTGTGCATCTATTTGCCCATCAAGTGCAATAATAATGAATCACTTTTCTAACAAACAAATTGCAAACCTTATAAAACAAGCAATTGATTGTAGATGATATTAACTGTGGACTATGGACTACGGTAAAATAGCATTGAACCCCGATAACCGATGACCGAAAACCGAGTAGTTGTTTTTGTCTGCAATTGGTGTTATCCGATGGCACAAGACATTAAATCTATTAACTTAACAAACTCAAAGAACCCTATAAACTTAATCAGAGTTATGTGTTCTGGTCGCATCACTCCTGCCTTTATTATTGAAGCTTTTGTGCAGGGAGCTGATGGTGTTATAGGAATAGGATGCCCTGAAGGAGCTTGTCATTATGTTAATGGCAATGAAACCGCAGAAAAGAATTTTCTGAAAGCAAAGGATATTTTATACATCCTCGGAATCAAACCCAACAGAATTAAATTTGAACGACTCTCATCTAATGAGTCTGAAAAACTTGAGAAAATCATAGGTGCTTTTGTTAAGAACATTGGCACCCGCAATCTTTAGATTGCATATTCATAGCGATGGAAATTAAATCTGCTATCCAGGATATAGTCAAAAGAACTAAGGCATATAACTGTATTGAGTGTGGAAAATGCTCTTCCGTATGTCCTATTTCTCTTTTAAATGAAGTATGCTTACCCAGAATTACTGTTAGAAAAGCTCTGTTTGAAACTCCTGAGGTGCTGTTGAAAGATGAACTCCTCTGGTCCTGTACGGGTTGTGGTCTATGTTATGAGAGGTGTGAGTTTGATGTAGAGTTTCCGGAGTTTATAAAGAATTTAAGGATAGAAGCCTATAAAATTGGCAAGGAAGGTGTTTATGCTCATAACGGAGCAATGCAATCTATTATGAGAATGATGGCTCTTTACTCTAATCTAAAACAGAACCGTCTTGACTGGCTCACAGAAGATTTAAAGGTTCAAATATTCCCAACGAACTCAACAAACTCCATAAACTCAACGAACTCTAATAACTTAATATATTTCGTAGGTTGCCTTCCTTACTTTGATAAATTCTTCACCAATCTGGAGTGCTCATCAGCACTGGAGTGCTCATCAGCACTGGAGTG
>PEXF01000075.1:0-1508 GCA_002779205.1 Candidatus Hydromicrobium americanum | reverse complement strand
TTGCGAAAAGCACAATAAAAATACTTAACCACTTGGATATAGAACCCATTCTAATGCGTGATGAAAGATGCTGTGGACACGACCTCTTATGGACAGGAGATATTGAGAACTTCAAAAAACTGGCACAGCAAAATATTGAAATGATTAAACAAACAGGCGTCAAGAAACTAATATTCTCTTGCCCGGAATGTTATCAAACCTTCAAACAGGAATACCCCAAATACATAGGAGCATTAGACATTGAGGCAATTCACATCTCCGAACTCATTTCCGAAAAACTCCCAGAACTAAAATTCCGACAGCCGACAACCGACAACCGACAATCTTTCACCTACCAGGACCCTTGCAGACTGGGCAGACTTTGTGGAATTTATGAAGAGCCGAGACAAATTATAAGTGCTATAGGGGTTAAGCTCAACGAGATGCTGAAAAACAGAAAGAGTGCAATCTGTTGTGGAACATCAGGATGGATGAACTGCGGCGCTCACTCCAAGCAAATTCAGATTAACAGATTAAAGGAAGCTAAATCTACTGGTGCAGAGCTTTTAATTACGAGTTGTCCAAAATGTCAGATTCATTTCAAGTGTGCAATGAAAGATGAAAATACACCCAATGAAGCAAAAATTGAAATCCAAGATTTAACAACTTTAGTGGCAAATTATCTCAAATAGGGGTTAAAGTATGAACAGTGGAAAAAAGTTGCTAAATTTATATTTTTCGGGAAGAAAGGGTTAAAAAATATAGTGAGAAAGAAATAGTCCCACGAGAAGTTATAGAACAGAAGATTCTACTTATTAGAGGGCAAAAGGTGATGCTGGATAAAGATTTAGCACAACTTTACGGTGTAGGAACAAAAGTATTGAATCAAGCTGTCAAAAGAAATATTGAGAGATTTTCTGAAGATTTTATGTTTCAATTAACCCAAAAAGAATTTTTGATGTTCCAAAAAGGAACTTCAAGTTTGAGGTCACAATTTGTGACCTCAAAAAGAGGTGGAAGAAGATATTTACCTTACGCTTTTACAGAGCAGGGAATAGCAATGCTATCCAGTGTTCTTAATAGTGAAAGAGCTATCCAAGTTAATATTGCAATTATGCGGACTTTCGCTAAATTAAAACTGATATTAATAGCTCACGCTGACCTCAAAAGGAAAATAGGGCAGATGGAACAAAAGTATGATAAACAATTTAAAGTTGTGTTTGATGTTATAAATAGATTGTTAGAGCCTCCAGAAAAGTCCAGGAGGAAAATAGGTTTTTAAGCTTTACCATTATGCGCAGGAAAAAGAGATAAATCCAAATGCTTATCTATTTAGCTCATCACTTATGCTTGACAAGAGGAGTTTTAATCCATAGTATTTCAACCATAGGGATGTATATCCGAAGTACGTCGTATATACATCCAAAATGGAACAAAAAGCGAAGTTCAGATATAAAGAAGTTAAGTGAAATTGCTCGCCCGCAAAAAATATGAACAACAGAAATTTAAGAATACACTTAAGAGGATAA
>PEXF01000126.1:804-5064 GCA_002779205.1 Candidatus Hydromicrobium americanum | reverse complement strand
AGCAAAACAGTAACCCATTACCCAGTTGTTATTATCATTATCTGTGTAACTGTAAGTGTATTACTCGCAGGATGTTCCATTTTCCAAAACCGCATCGTTTTTACTCTTTTCAACAAAAGTCCAGCCCTGCCGCTCAGCAGCAATTGCTGAGGCATCATCAGCGAATTTTTCATAAGATGAATAATCACCAAGTGAGTTTGTTGCACTAAACTGTAACGCCACTGGTAGGTTTTGGGAAGGTGGGGCAATGCTTAAACCAACCTCTTCCGCTTTTTTACTTTCATCACAAGTCCAGTTGTCAGGTATTGTTATTGTAAAACCGAAGTCAGTGCTGGAATACTTATTGCCCTGATCAAATGTAACTGCTACTTCTGCGACTTCACCTGTAACCTCAAAATCAAAGGAGCCGTACAAGTTATCATTTAAATATATTTCGACTTTATAGTTGTCTTCCGGGATAGATCCTGTTGTCCATTGGAAGGTAAAAGCTATATATGATGGACTATAGTAATCTACTGTCAAATCAATCTTGTTTTCATTTAACAGCTCACCTGTACTTGATTTCCATTGTGCCTTTAAAGTATTTCCTATGATTTGATAATCGACTTTTGCGCAGGCATAAACAGTTTCATTTGAATTGAACTTTTGAGTTGTGGTAACAGGCACATTATTTTGATCAACCTGGTTCGCAAGTGAAACCTCCAATATTTTCGTCTGAGGTTTATTTACCTTGAAAGTCATGGTTTTGATTAGTTCCCCGTTATTATAAAATTCTACCTTATAATCACCGTACGGAATAATTGCTGATTCATCTAAAGGATAAATTTCCGATTCAAGGATGCCTTCAAAATAATTTTCCTTTTGATCCTTATTGTACTGGTCCCCTTTATCCAGTACTGTCTCTCCAGTGTCTAGATTTGTCCATTTAAATCTCCAGTTATCCCCGCCTTTGGTGTTAGAATATTTTACTGTTGCGTATATATGTTTTGCTGATATATCAAATTCAGTTTTTGTATCCAGAGGTTTGTATGTGTCCTTTTCTATGCTTGAAGAAATTACTATGTCTTCAAATGTCAGTTTTGGTGTGCAGGCGGAAGAAATCGGAATCAAGCTTATGCAAAAAATTGTTATCAAAGCCGCGGTCATGATTTTATTTATCAGTATTTTTTTCATTATTTCCTCCCTTGTTTTTTTTGAGTTTTCTTTATTATAAAAATTTTTATTCCGTATTGAAAGTTGAAAGTTAATTCTAATATTAATCTTCTTATATATTATCGGTCATTATTTAAAAGAAATAAATAAAAAAAACAAATTTAATTTTATTTTCAGATATAATGAAATAACAATGGAACTGGAAAAAATAAAAAATTTACTAGATGGTGAACCATCCTATCGGTTAAAACAGGTTGAGAAGGCTCTTTATAAGGATTTGGCTGGTAGCTGGAATGATGCCACAGCTTTGCCCAAATCACTTAGAGATAGATTAGAAAAAGAAATTCCGATTACTTTTGATTTTAATATAGTTACTTCTCTCAAGGGGGATTCAGTAAAAGCAATTGTAGGATTAAAGGATGGTCTAAATGTCGAATCTGTTTTGATGAAGCATGCCGGGGGAAGAAATACTGTTTGTGTGTCATCACAGGTTGGATGCCCGATGAAATGCATATTTTGCAGAACGGGAAAAATTGGATATTTAAGGAATTTAAGCTACTGCGAGATTGTAGAGCAGGTATTGTTTTTTTCATACTACATGAAGAGAACTGGCGGGACTGTGGGGAATGTTGTTTTTATGGGGATGGGCGAGCCTTTTTTAAATTATGATAATGTAATTAAAGCTATAAAGTTTTTAAATGACAGGGAAAAATTTAATATTGGAGCGCGCCGCATTTCTGTATCTACTGCAGGAATCCCCGAAAAAATTAAAGAATTTTCGTATGAAAATTTGCAGGTTAATCTGGCAGTTTCATTGAATTCACCGAATGATGAACTCCGTATAAAAATAATGCCAATTGGTATGAAATACTCAATAAAAGAAATTATTGATGCTGTTAAATTTTATATTAAAAAAACCAATCGAAGAGTGATGTTTGAATATATCATGATAAAAGATTTAAATGATACAAATATTTTAGCAGAGCAACTGGTGCAGTTACTTAGTGGTATTCTCTGTTTTATAAATCTGATTCCATATAACGGGGAAGATGATAATCTTAAACCCTCGCCAAGAAGCAGAACAACCAAGTTCAGAAGGATTATCGAAAATAGCGGAATAACTGTAACCGAACGTTTTAGATTTGGGGAAGATATAGATGCAGCATGCGGCCAGCTGGTTTACAAAAAAACTTCTGAAAGTAAGAAATAAAATTAAAAAAAATTAGAATTCCAGGAACACTTATAATATTTTATATTTTTAAAAGTGCTGAAATGCTTATCAAAAAATCCGGTGTTTAAGTTGCAATAAGTTTCATTGTGTAGTATATTGCATCATAATAAAATATTAAGGAGATATTATAAATTATGAGTAAAGCAATAAAAATTTCAGACGAGATTGCAAATGAAGCAAGAATATCGGCAAAAGTGACACGCCGTTCTATGGCCGGACAGGTTGAATACTGGGCTTCTATTGGAAAGATTGCAGAGGAAAATCCGGACTTATCTTATTCAGTAATCCATGATATTTTGCTTGGAAGGGAGCAGCTTAAGGAAGGGCTTGGAACCCCCTATATTTTTGGGGAAGGTGATTAGAAATTAAAATTATTCAATCACCGCTTTTTAGAAAACAGAAGAAAAAGTTGTACAAAAAACAGATAAAGATACTTGATGAAGAGATCAGGAAAATAGTTAAAAACCAGGAAATTGGGCAAGAAAAAAGGGGAGCTCTAAAAGGTGTTCGAGTACACAAATTCCACATTGAAAAACAGATCTTCTTGCTGGCTTATGAATGTGAAGCAGACGTTTTGAATCTAATAATGGTTGGCAGTCATGAAAACTACTACAGAAATCTTACTAAATATTACAATGAATAATTTAGGATTTTAACAGCTTCCAATATTTTTAATCATTTGTGGTTCCAGTATATCAATGATTTTAAAAGAAACGATCAATTACAGCGCTCCTCTTTATGGAAGAAAAACAAATCAGATTTTTTATATCTTCGATTAGTTTCTTTGTTTGTTTTGGGTCTACAATATTTCTGGGAAAGCTTTTTGATGGAACGTCATAATTAAATAGTATAATGCCTCCAATATAATATTTGTTAATATCCTTTACTATTTTAGAAGAGTCGGAAACCTCTGTTCCTCTGAAACCTAGAATAATCATTTCTCCAATCATTTTATCCAGGGTGGGAGTTACCGGTATTTGGGCAGTAGAAGTTTCTTCTATTGAAGCTTCTGCCTGTGTGGTATACGCTGCTTTCTCTTTCTTACATGAGGAAAATATAAAAATTAGGAAAAGCACAGCACACAGCAGAAGAAATAATAAAAATATAAGGCATCTTTTTGGCTTCATTTCAAAAAACTCCTTTCCTAGCTTTACTACAGAATTGTTTAAAAGATTTTTCTACGCATAATGCATTAAATAAAAGTTGTCCTACCTGCATTGATTATACATCAATTCATATGTATAATATATGCTATTAGTATGAATATTGATAATGCTTAGGAATAATAATAAATTGATTGCAAAATACTAAAATGAAAAGATTAAATATTACCATACCCGAAAGAGTTGCCGAGGCAATAGAAGTTTATGAAAATAAAAGCAGATTTATTACCGAAGCAATAATTGAAAAAATCAATAAAGATAAAAAAAAGAAATTGGATAACCTTCTTATTGAAGGGTATAAAAATGAGTGCGGTTCCGATAAAGAAATAAATAAGAAGTGGGAAGCTGCTACAATTGAAGGGTGGCCCGATTGAAAAATTATCCTAAAAGGGGAGAAATATGGCTCGTATCCCTGGAGCTGGTAGCAGGACATGAAATCGGGAAAACTAGGCCGGCACTGGTTATATCCAATAACAGGAACAATGAATTTTCTTCGACTATAACCCTAATACCCATAACATCTTCTATCGAAAAAGTATATCCATTTGAAGTTCTAATTCTCAAAACTGAATCCGGAATATCAACTGATTCTAAAATAAAATGTAATCAAATAAGAACAGTAGATAAATTAAGATTGTTAAAACCTGCAGGCGGTCTATCATCGGATAAATTGGCAGAAGTTGAAAAAGCACTTTTGGTGCATCTGGGTATGCC
>PEXF01000126.1:0-791 GCA_002779205.1 Candidatus Hydromicrobium americanum | reverse complement strand
TAACTTCAATTAAAAATAAAAAATTTAGGAAAATTAGCAGGTAGAGATAATTTTTTCTTTATATAAGGAAACATTTTAAATAATGCCACCAAAATGTCCCCTGAAATACCCAAAAATAAATGTTGTACTTACTTTTTTAATATGTTAAAATAGCCTCACTATTTACACGTGTATAAATAGTGAGTTATGAACTTGAATTGAAATATTTTAAGGATTTATATATGGAGATTAAACAACTAAATGATATTAAAAAATTTTTACCTGATATAAATATCAAGAGGGTTGTCTTGCGAGATATATTAAAGTGGTTAAACGAAAAGGAAATAATAATTTTATTGGGCGCAAGGCAGGTTGGAAAAACAACAATTATTTTTCAGATAATAAGTCACATTTTATCAGAGATTGTCTCATTATATAAAGATAGTTTTGAGTTACATTATTTCAATCTGGACTTTCCACATGATAAAAAATTATTAAGTGAAGATTATATAATTAGACTTGCTGCAAAAAATCAAAAAAAGAAAATTATCTTTATTGATGAAATGCAGAGAAAGGAAAATGCAGGGATTTTTTTAAAATATTTATATGATGCCAATCTTCCGGTAAAACTAATTGTGTCAGGATCAAGTGCACTGGAACTTAAATCAAAGGTTACAGAAGCACTTACCGGAAGAAAAATTGTTTTTAATATCAGTCCCTTTAATATACCGGAAATAAAAGATTTTTTACTTCAAACTCAAAATAATAATTTATCAGATAAAACATTTGCTAATAAAGATGATAAATCATAC
>PEXF01000079.1 GCA_002779205.1 Candidatus Hydromicrobium americanum | reverse complement strand
ATATGTTAACATTATATTATTAAAAAATTATCATAATATTATTACCATAAAAAAAGTAGCTGAGTAAAAGTAGTTAAAAATAGAGAAATTAATATAAATAGTTAGCTTATAAACTTATCTAAAGTTATTAAAAAATAAATAACAGATAGTTGCAGAAAGAGACAAATGACTAAATTTAAACTTGGTGTGGATAATTGTTTTGGAGTTAAACGTTGGCCGGAACCTGAAGCTTGGTTAGAAATTATAAAAGAAAAATTAAAATTAGATATAGTTGAGTTTGATAGTGATTTTTTAGACCCTCTTTTTATTTCGGAAAAAGTAAGTTATAAGGTTGCAGATGAAATAAAAAAAGCAGCCAAATCATCTGGAGTACTATTACATAATTATTTTACCGGTGAGATGACTCATTGTGTAAATCTTATTTCTCACCCTGACAGGAGAATTAGAAAATATGGTATAAAATGGGTAAAAAAGGCAATAAAGCTTGCCTCTAAATTAGGGGTTAAGGGAATAGGGGGACACTTTGATACTATTCCTTCAAGTGGCTTAAAAGATGAGAAAAAATTTAAATATTATAAAGACTTAATAGTTGATAGCTTTATTCACTTCTCAGAGTTAGCCTACAATGAAGGTCATAAGCTTTTAATGCTGGAGCAGATGTACTCACCAAGTGAAATTCCATACACAATAAAGCAAACTTATGAATTACTTGATAAAATAAATGAAAAATCTAAAATTTTGGTAAGCCCAGTAATAGATGTTGGGCACACCTGTTGTCAAAATTTTCCTCACTCTCCTGAAGATCGAGACCCATATTGCTGGCTGCGAGAATTTGGTTCAGTAGCTGAAGTTGTGCATTTACATCAGACTACCAGTACTGAAAGTTGTCATTGGCATTTTTCTGATAACTATAATTCTGAAGGAATTATAGAGGCTGAAAAAGTACTTGATACTTTAAATAAATCTGGTGCAAAGGAAATATATCTCATTCTTGAGATATTTTTTCCGTTAAACATGAACGACAGTCAGGTAATCAGTGAAATGATTGAAACAGTAAATTACTGGAAAGGATATATATTATGAGTATAGGTGATATACTTGGAATTAATATAGGCATTATATAAAAGAAAGGAATTTTAAAATGACAGTACAACATCATTCTTTTAAAGTTAAAAATGATAGAAACAAACCAATATTTCATAATGTTACAGACAAGGTAAAGGAAATTGTCTCCAAATCAAGTGTAAAAAATGGTATTGTAGTAGTTTTCTCCCAGCATACTACATGCAGTGTTATTATTCAGGAAGAGTGTCATGATACCATTAGTGACGGTACAAAGTTTATCCTGCAAGACCTGTTGGAAATATTTGATGATATAATACCGAAATGTATAAGAGAGGGACAGTATTTGCATCCAGGTCCAGAACACATCGATGTCGCCACAAAGGAATTAAACGAACTTCCCACCTGGAGTCTTAATACTGATGCCCACCTGCGTTCCTGTATTTTGGGACGTTCTGAATCAATTCCCATAATTGAGGGAAAGCTTGAATTAGGTGATTTTGGCCAAATCTATTTTATTGATTTTGATTCTGTACGTAAGAGAGAGCGCAATGTCCACATTCAAATAGTTGGAGAATAGAAGACCTTTAAGCTAATTATTAAAGAATATAATTCTATTTTTTTCTGTTAAAAAACTTATTAAATTTTATGGTGATTTAAGAATGTATGATGGAATAAATTTGAAACCGCCAATATTTGAAATGGGACTGAAGGGATATCTATATGGGAAAAAGGCATTGGAATTTGCAAAGGCTGCTGACTGTATTAGTAAAAAATATGAAGTTTCAATTATTTTTGACCCCCAGTATGTAGACATACCAAAAATAGTGGAAGAAACTGAAAATCTCTATATATTTGCACAGCATATGGATTCTATAGAAATTGGCAGAGGTATTGGGCGTATTTTGCCTGAAGCATTAAAAGAGGCTGGTGTTGTGGGAACAATTCTGAATCATGCTGAGCGTAAGATCTTATTAAGTGAAATTTACAAGACAATAAAAAAAGCAGATGATGTTGGTCTTGCAACTCTGGTTTGTGCAGATTCTCCCCAGGAAGCAGCTGCAGTTGCACAACTAAACCCAAATATTGTATTGGCAGAACCTCCCCAGCTTATTGGAACTGGAAAACCAGTGGGAAAACTGCTTAAAGATTTTATATCCGAAACTGTAGCCCTGGTAAAAAAAATAAATCCAGAGATCATTATATGCAGTGGGGCTGGCATTAGAGATGCAAAAGGTGTCAAAAAGATAATCAGACTTGGTGCTGAAGCAACAGGTTCTACTAGTGCAATTTTAAAAGCAGATGATCCTGTTAGAAAATTGGAGGAGATGATCAAAGCTCTAAAGGAAGTATGGCTGGAAACACACCCAGGTTAGGAGAATTTAAATCTATGGAGCCTATATTTTCAGATATTCATCAGATTGGACTGGTGGTAAAAAATGTCAAGGAAACCATCAAAAATTATACTGAAAATTATGGAATTGGTCCCTGGAATGTTTGGGAATTTAATGCTGATATGGTTAAAGATATGGAAGTGAGGGGCAAAAGGCTTGATTATAGTATGATGGTTGCTACATGTAAATCCTGTAATGTGGACTGGGAAATCGTCCAACCCCTGGATGACAAGAGTATTTATTCAGAATTTTACAGCATGTATGGGGAAGGGTTGCAGCATATAAACTACATAGTAAAGGATTATAGTAGAGCCAAGGAACATTTAATTGATAGGGGGGTTGAAGTAATCCAATATGGTAATCTGGTGGGGAAGCATATATTTATCTATTTTGGAACAGAACATGATGCCAAACATATTATGGAAACATCCACTAATCTACCAGGCTTTAAACGAAGAGAACCCCATTTTGTTTATCATGCAGAAGATGAGAAAAATAAAGTGCCAAAACCTATCTTTAACAGGATAGAGCAAGTAGGTATTGTGGTCAAAGATATTAAAAAAACTGCTGCTACATTACAGGATAAATATATTCTTGGGCCCTGGGAATTTTTTAAATTTAATCCTTCAACAGTAAAAGATATGCATGTTAGTGGAAAAAATCAGAATCATTCATTTGATACTGCCATATGTAAAATTGGTGGAATCCAGTTAGAGCTTGTTAAACCAAATGATGATAAAAGCATATTTTCAAAACACCTTTCCAGGTTCGGTGAAGGACTTCACCATGTATGTTTTTCTGTTAATGACCTTGACATGGTCTCTGAAAAAATTAAAAGTCAGGGTAAGAAAACAATGCAATCTGGAAACTGGCATGGACAAAAATACGCCTACTTTTCAACTGAGAATGACCTTAAATTTACTGCATGCTTCTATGAGGAAAAGGAAAGCTTTAAAAGACCAGATCCCTATTATACCTATTTATTCGATAAGAGTTAGCCATAAGAAAGCTAGAAAATCTATAGGAGAATTACGTTAAAAAATACCTACTTTTGTAAAGTCTTGAACTAAAGGGAGAGGATTTGTCTTTTTTACTCCTCTGTTGATTTTTTACAATAGATAAAGTATTTGATCATATTATTGTTAGATTACTCTTTTATATTGCCCCAATGGCTATCATAGTTGCCTTTTCTATTTTCTTCATATTTTCGTTACTTATCTTACCTGCAAAGGGCCCTCTTATAAGTAAGAGTTTGTCTATTGTTGATATCTGTTCACATTTAGCCATTGACGTCTTTGATAATCCGCCTTCACCCTCCTGAAGTAAAACATGGGTGGGAGACGGCCTCTGGTTTGTAGACAAAGGAACGACAATTATGTCATTAGCCAACTTGTTTCGAATATCTAAAGAAACTACCAGGGCAGGGCGATTTTTAATATCCTTTGGCTTTGAAGGTAGATTAACTAAATATATCTCTCCTCTTTTTGGATATTCAATCATCCCATGTCTTTTTTGCACTTTCTGATGTTATCTTGGTCCATTCTCTGTTTTCCTTCTTCTCTTCTTCTGTGAGAGATAGGTAATAATCCTTGATATCTTTTTCGATTGCATTTTTTTTTGACCTCGATAGCCAGTCTCGCAGTATTTCTTCCATCACCTGACTTCTCGGAGTTCCTTTTTTCCTTGCAATTTCATCAATTTCACTGGACACATCATTGCTTATTGTTATTGTAAGTTTTGCTTTATGTAGAGTATTTGTAGATGACATATTAGCCTCCTTATTATCTTACTAATTATAAGATAATGTGGGTTTAATTACAATGAAAAATTTTATGCACATAAGTATATTCAATATGCAATTGATATAGATGATTCTGGCAAAGGCCGTAAATTATTTAGTTCCCATAATTTTTCTTCAAGTCGTTTGGCTATTTTGATTCTAAATAGAGATATAATCAAAAGTTGTGGATTTGAATAGAAAAGGAGCATATCCTCCTGTAAAATATTAACACTTAGAAAAATATAGAAAGGAGAATATACTCATGAATAAGTGTACACAAGAAATTGAATTTATTAAAGGGGAAGAGAGTGCTTGGTCGGTACTAGAGGAGATAGCAAGAGAGGGAGCAAGAAAGATGCTAAAGCTGGCACTTGAAAATGAAGTGGAAGAATTTGTACAAAAACATTCAGCTCTAAGGAATGAACAGGGCAGAAAGGTTGTGGCAAAAAACGGATACATGCCGGAAAGGGATATAGTTACAGGAATGGGTCCCATTAGAATAAAGCAGCCCAGAATAGACGACAGGTACTTAAAGGATTATTCAAATGCCAGCTGGTTTACAAGCAATATCCTTCCAAGGTACCTGCGCCGCATTCCAAGCATAGACAACTTGGTTCCCGCCCTCTACCTTAAAGGGATATCAACCAATGATTTTCCCACCGCACTGTCTGCCATCCTTGGTGAAGGTGTAAAGGGGCTTTCTTCTGCAAATATCGTAAGACTCAAAGAAAGCTGGCAGAAGGATTACATGGAGTGGAAAACAGGGACCTTAGTACTCTAAAACATAATTAAGGTGACGTATTTTAACAATAAGTTGCAACTAATTC
>PEXF01000093.1:3957-5080 GCA_002779205.1 Candidatus Hydromicrobium americanum | reverse complement strand
AAATTATCATCAATATAGAGGTTAACCTTTTCAATGCCAGATAAACCATTTGTAGCATCGACGGTTATCGCTACTTCGTCTGAAACAATGCTGCCGTCAGAAGGGCTGGTTATGGAAGCAACTGGAAGTGTAGTGTCCAGTTTAATTGAGCCGTTTTTAACTTCTGTTTCATTTCCATTTATGTCTTTCAGTTTACAATAAACTGTTTTTATACCATCCCCAGCAGATAAAACAAAATCAGTCCAGGCCCAGTACGGTTTCCATACAGTATCCCTGAAATCAGGATATTCAGAAAGTTTCATTTCAGTTATAAAATCGGATGCTGTTATCTTGAGTTTGACTTTTCTATTATTACTGAATTCTGTAGAACCTGTATCAAAATCAGCAAGAACAATATTGTCTAAGTTTGATAATGGAATATCAACTAAAACTGCATCGCTTGTTCCTGTTTCGCTCCATAAGCCAACACTATTTTTTGCTTTTACTGAGAAATAATAGTTCTGTCCTCCAACTAAATTTAAATCAGTTCTTGAAATACCCTGTTCTTTACCTGCTGGCTCTCTGAATACAACATCACCTTTCCCTGTATTTATATCTGTGAACAATGTATCAGTCAAATATTTTTTTACCATACCATCATAATATTCGCCACCACCAATAAGAAACGCCCTGCCTTCGTGAATAATTGCTTTATGTCCTGCGCGACTATCAGGTAATTGAGTGGTCTTTCCCCAATCACTTAAAAGACCGTCTGAACCTATATCAGCAAAGCAAACAATCTGTTGATTAGTGCCACCAAGAATATAGATTTTTTTACCATAAATTGATGCAGTACAGGGTGTATAATTCCGCTGGTGCCATTCCCATGGTGGTATCTTTTCCCATCGCCATTCAGTTATTGAACCATCAGGATTGGGAACTGCAGAAAGTATAAACATAGCAACTCCCCAGTCCCACTTACCAATAGCATAAATCCTGCCTTGATGTGTTAAAAGATTCAAATAGCATAACCCAATTGGTGTTGACGCAGTTTTAACCCATTCACCAATTGTCCCATCAGGATTTAATATCGTATAATAAACATTACTTCGTTTATCAATCACATATAACTTATTATCCAACA
>PEXF01000093.1:0-3919 GCA_002779205.1 Candidatus Hydromicrobium americanum | reverse complement strand
TCTGGTTGTAATGGCAGTTTACCTGCCAATTTCCATCGGCTTAATAATGGAAAATCTATTGAATAAACTGTATCTGCAAATTCACCTCTGACAATTCCACCGATTATATATACCTTGTTACCATATAAAACAGTTGTGTGATTATATCGTGGTTCAGGTAATGGACACTGGAATTGTTCACGCCAGATTTCATCCCATATTTCGGGAAGAGCTAAACTTCTGAATTTAGTGAATTCATCTACACCTGTATTGACAGCATAAACCTTATTGGAAACCCCTTCTGACGAGTAACCACCAAATACATAAATGTTATCCCCATATCTTAAAGCAGTATGACCTGCTAAACCACCAATCAAAGGTCTGCCACCTTTACTCCAACCGCCGACTGTACTATCAGGATTTATGTTACTATAATATGCAAGATTACCACACACAGCATAAATTTTCCCACCAGTAATAATACCTGTATATTCTCTGCCATAAACAAACGGTGTGGTGGGTCGCCAGATGCCGATATGCTCTGTTGATGGATTTACCGTTGTGTAATAAACACTGGATACGGCTTTCTTTTCAGAATCATAACCGCCAAATACATAAATCTTTTCACCCGCAATTACTGATAAATGTTTATACATTGCTTTTGGTAAAGGTATCGTATGTGTCCATTTATTTATACTTCCATCCTGTTCTATTTGTCCAATAAAAACACTATTCCTTACAGTCCAGTTTTCGTCATATCCACCAATAACATATATTTTATCTCCACAAATTACCGAAGAATGGTTTGTTCTTGCTTCCGGCAAACTCATTGTTTTCCATTCACCAATTGTCCCATCTGGATTGATTGAAGCATAATAAATTGTTTTCTGCGGCTTTTGATTAGAATCACCACCGATTACATAAAGATATCCATTATGACTCAAAACAGAGTAACTTGTTTTACTTTCAGGAATAGTTAATATTTCCTGCCAGTTTCCTACTGTTCCATCTGTTTCGTTTATGGTTCCATAATATACCTTATTACCGCTAAAGATATAAACTCTTCCATTTTCTATTGTACCTGTTTGACAAGCCGGAGAAGTTTGAGCCGATTCAACCCAGTAGCCTGTTAGTTGATATGTTCTGAAATTTATCTCTACAGCATAAGGCGGTATGGAACCATCAGCATTCAACTTTGAAGAATAAACTTTACCACCTGAGCATACAACATAAACTCTATCCTTCCATATTTCCATAAAAATAGGATTTGATGGTAAAGAGAATCTGTCCCATGCACCTAAACTTCCATCGTCCAGCGCACTGATTGAATATTTGTATTCCTCAATTTCAGAGCAGGAATCAGCAGATAACCATGTTGCCTCTAATGGTTCACCCGCTTTAATATTCTTCTTCGGTAATGAGACAACAGGTTTTTCAGGCGGTGTAATATCAATATTTACAACATCATCTACAACTGCAGAATTACCTGCTTCATCTCTCGCCTCAAGTTTGTATTTATAAATCCCATCAATAAGAAAGATACCGACATTATTTTTGCCATCCCAAGATACAGAACGCACACCGGCATTTACATAATCAAAAAATAAGTTTCTTACAAGTCGGTTCTCTGTGTCACAAACATCAACCGTTACAAATGCTCTTTCTGAAATTGTATAATATAGTGTATTTGTATCTTTGAATCCATCTAAGTTCGGTGAAAATGGGTTCGGTTCGTTATAAACAGTAGTAATTTCTGGAGGAATTACATCTACAGGTGATAAAAGTGCAAAAATAGAAACAGAAGTTACTGGAGTTGTAACATAGTGATTATCGGTATCAACCACACCACCAATTGAATCCCATTTATTTGTCGCTACATTATAATAAAAAATTTGTAAATATTTCGGGTCGGTAATTCTGGCAGGGTCGTATTTGAAAATTAAAGTTCCAGAAACAGCACCTGATGGCTGAATATCATAAAGCGAACTTATTTGACTGTAATTTTTTTCTAATATTTCCTGTAGCGACTTTAATGCCTCCAGATTTGTTTGAACTGGCTTCCTTATTGTCATATCTGGTTTGGTTGAAACCAGTTCAACCATTCCATCTTCACTAACCGCTACATATTTACCGGCGACATCTTTTCTTTTGATGGAGTAAAGTTTATTATTTTTTGAACCAACATATATTACTCCGTTTGAACCGATTACAGGTGGAGAATCACGGCTGGCCTCAACAGGTAGAGACCACTGAATTTTTCCTGAAAGTATATTTACTGCATATAGATTACCATCGTCTGCAACAACATAAACTGTTCCGTTGCTACCAATTGCTGGTGGACTGTAAATTCCTTTACCTTCAAGCGCAAGATTTGTATATGAGCCATTTGAAGGTTCAACTCTGAACAATGCACCTGTTGTGCCAATTGTTCCGATATAAATTTTCTTATCTTTACCAATTCCTGCAGATGAGGAAATACCAGAGCCAGGAAGACGGACATTCCACAATTTCTGACCATTAGCAGAATCTAATGAATAAAGTGTGCCATCAGTCGTGCCAATTATTACATTACCTGAGACATCAATAACTGGCGATGCCTTTATAATTAAGCCCGTCTCATATTTCCATAATAAATCGCCATCTGTTGGACCCTGTGAAGCATCCAATACCCCCTGGTCTCCATTACCAAATCCTTTTACATCAAAGCAATATACCGTTGATACATCTGCAATAATTACTTTACCATCCGTTATTGCCGGCGAGGTTGGGATATTGTTCGTTGTCTGGTATTTCCATTTAAGCGTTCCAGCCGGATTTACTGCATAAAAATATTTATCCTCGTTACCAAAATATATTGTCCCATCTGTATCTATTGTCGGCGATGTTTTTATTGCCCCATCGGTTGCAAATGTCCACTTTGTATTCCCTAAAGAATCAAACGCATAAAACTTACCGTCTATACTGCCAACATATATAGTTTCGTTCTTATCTATAGCTGGAGAAGAATAACCAAAACCATAAGTATTTGATATACTCCATTTCGGCGGTGTCGGACTTGCAGGGTTTATAGCATACAAATATCTTCCTGAGGTTGCATATACAGTTCCATCTGAACCGATTGCTGGTGCCGAGTTAAAACCACCATCTGTTGTAAATGTCCAATTTGTCTGTGGTTCAGAAGGACCTGTAAAATCACTTCTGGATGTATGTGATATATCTTTCAGATATATCGGATACGGTGTATTCGCTAATGCGGGTTTTGTAATTGTAATCTTTTTTGTTACATTCCCAACCGTCTGTGTATTTCCTGCATTATCTACCGCCTCAACTGTATATGTATATTCTTTTCCATCTTCAATCTGTGAAGAAGGGTCTGTAAATATTGTCTGCGGTGTTAAATTAACAAGTGTAAACGGTGACGCGGTTTTGAATACCCTGTAATACGGAACACCACTTAATGGGTCATCCACTGGTGCCCAACTTAATACAACATCCCCGTTCGGTTTTGTCGTAAGCGATACATTACTTACCGACGGCGGTGGTGTAATGTCAACAGGTATTTCACAGAGTTGAGGAGAATTATAGCCGACATTGCCCGCCTTATCAACCGCTTGTATCTGATACCTGTAAATACTTTCGTCCAATATATTTTTATAATACGGAAATTCCGGAATAGTAACCCTTTTATACTTAAAATCAGCCCAATTTATAGAATGTGAACCCTGCGTTTGCTCTGCATTATTAACCAGCACCTTTTCCCATTCCTTATCCCAACTTCTTGTGTAGATATTGTAATTCCCTTTGAATACTGAAACGGTCATCTTTGGTGCTGCTGTGAAATTATCCTGTACACTGTAGTTTATATCTGTAAAATCCTTCACCCCATCACCATTCGGCGAAACAAACTTTGGCGATGCAGAAATACTGCTTAACACAGGTG
>PEXF01000070.1:1535-5141 GCA_002779205.1 Candidatus Hydromicrobium americanum | reverse complement strand
GTGGAAATGAAAAGAAAATGATTAATAAAAAAAGACTTTTAGATACATTAATTGAACTACTGAAAATAAAGAGCCCTTCAAAAAACGAAAAAGAGATAGCCAATTATGTAAGCCGAAGATTGAAAAGCCTGGGTCTTGAAGTTAATGTTGACAGGTGTGGTCATGAATTTGGCAGTAATGCTGGGAATGTCATAGCTTTATATAAAACAAAAAATTCATCGGGAAGCAGCCCCATTTTCCTGGCGGCGCATCTTGATACGGTAAGCTTAGATGGAGATATTCTGCCAGTAATAAAAAGTGGAAAAATATTCAATAAAAATAAAGAATGCATATTGGGCGGTGATGATAAGATTGCTGTTGCTGCAATTATAGAAGTTTTGAATGTTATAAAAGAAAGGAATATTCCTACAGGAGATATTTATATTATATTTACAATTTCAGAAGAAATTGGAGTATTAGGGGCAAAGTGTATTGATCTTGATTTAATAAAAGCAAAATATGGTTTTGCATTTGACAGTGATGGTGATATAGGGACTATAGTAAATAGAGCGCCATATCAGAATTCAATTTATGCGCATTTTAAAGGAAAAGCAGCTCATTCCGGGATAGAGCCTGAAAAGGGGATTAATTCTATAAAGGCGGCTTCTATTGCAATTTCTAATATGAAGATTGGTAGAATTGATAAGGAAAGTACATGTAATGTTGGAAAAATAGAAGGAGGTATAGCTAAAAATATAGTTGCAGAGAACACGAAATTAGAAATGGAGGCAAGGAGTTTAAAATTATCAGGGCTTGATAAAATTACCAGAAAGATGATAAATGATCTTAAAAAAGGTGCAAAAATGACTGGAGCCAGTTTAAGTTATGAAATTATAAGGGAATATGACGGATTTGAGGTTACAGAAGATGCAATGCCTGTACAGATTGCTAAAAAGGCTATCAGAAAACTGAAACTAAGACCAAAAATCATATCTTCGGGAGGCGGAAGCGATGTTAACATATTTAATTCAAAAGGAAAGATTGCAGTTAACCTGAGTGCCGGAATGGAGAATGTCCACACAAATAAAGAATTTGTAAAAGTTGAACAATTAGAGAAACTGGCTGATCTGGTCCTGGAAATATGTAAATTTGTAATTAAGTAGAATAATATAAAGGAAAAAATTTAAAATGAATAAAAAACTTTTTGAAAGAAAGATAAGCTCAGAAAAAATTTTTAAGGGTGAAATAGTTGAGTTATATGTTGATAAGGTAAAACTTCCAAATAATAAAATTGTTACGAGAGAAAAGGTTACACATCCAGGAGCAGTAGGTATTGTGCCCATCAATAAAGAAGGAAAGATAATGCTGGTAAAACAGTTCAGATATCCTCTTGGCAGTACTTTATTGGAAATACCGGCAGGAAAGTTAGGTAAAAATGAAGACCCACGGGATTGCGCCATAAGAGAATTAAAGGAGGAAATCGGGGCAGAAGGAGGAGGAATAATACATTTAATTGACTTCTATACGTCACCTGGTTTTTGTGATGAAATATTATATTTATATCTGGCTTTAAATTTTGAAAAAAAAGAAAATAACCTGGATGACGATGAGTTCTTAGAAGTATTTGAATTAAAATTAATAGATGCCCCCTCATTTATAGAAAACGGAAAGATAAAAGATGCAAAAACTATTATAGGAATACTTTTAGCCAGAGATTATTTAAGCAGAAGGGTAAAAATTGATAAAAAAAGTAAAAAATAAAAATATTAATCACGATATCAGAAAGTACATAGAATATTTAAGGTTTGAAAAATTATTACTTCCAAATACAATAAATTCTTATCTGATGGATCTGGGAAAATTCAAAGTTTTTTTAGAGAATAACAATATAGAAAATTACTGTGAATTTTCAAAAGAACAGATACTAAGTTTCCTTCAAATCTTACATAAAAATCAGTGTGAATCATCCATTTCAAGAATATTATCAACCTTGAGAGGTTTTTATAAATTCCTGGTGATAGGGGAAATCTGCAAGAAAAATCCCTGGGTGGAGATAAGCAATCCCAGAAAGCCAAAAAAAATGCTGGAAGTTTTAAAGGTGGAAGAAGTGGAAAAGTTTCTTGAAACCATACCATGTTCTACAGAACTGGAAGTGAGAGACAGGGCTATGTTTGAAATATTATATTCATGTGGGTTAAGAGTAAGTGAACTGGTAAATTTAAGATTGCAAAATATTGATTTTGATGAAGAACTGCTAAGGTTTATGGGTAAGGGGGATAAGGAGAGAATAACTCCGGTAGGTAGTATAGGTATGTTGTTTTTAAAAAAATACCTCAGGACAGGTAGATATAAGATTGAAAAAGAGCATAAGTCAGATTATGTTTTCTTAAATAAGAATGGTAAAAAAATGACCAGGCAGGGATTCTGGAAGATATTAAAGAAATATGCCAGAAGAATAAATATTGATAAAAATTTATATCCTCACATATTCAGACATAGTTTTGCCACACATATGCTCCAGAGAGGAGCAGACCTGAGAACGGTACAGGAATTACTCGGCCACAGCAGTATTTCTACAACTGAAATTTACACGAATCTAAATAAGGAACATATAAAGGAAGTATATTTTAGATATCATCCCAGGGTAAAGCATTAAATTAATTATAGAAAATTTATCAGAATTTATTTTATAATGTACAAGATTGCACATAGAATAATATTTGCAAATTTATTAGATTTTGATATGGTATATGGTCATAGAATAAGAGGTTAGATTACATGATTGGCTTAGGGCAGGAAATATTAGATTTTTTAAGACAATTAATTACATGGGCACCGGGTTTGATTATGGGTGTTGTCTTACACGAGTATGCCCATGGATATATAGCCTACAAGAGCGGTGACAATACTGCTAAAAGCCTGGGAAGGCTCACCCTAAATCCGATTGCGCATATAGATTTATTCGGAAGTATATTACTGCCCCTGCTGTTGATACTTATTAATTCCGGTATAATATTTGGTTATGCTAAACCGGTTCCTATAAACCCTGGCTATTTTAGAAATTATAGGAAAGGGCTTCGTTATACTTCACTGGCCGGTCCGGTGACAAATCTTATTTTTGCTTTTGTAGTAGGACTGGTATATGGTCTTTTTTTCTATATTTTCTTTAAAATAACAAATGGAATGTTAACGTCGGACACTTTTGGATTTAAGGCTTTTGATCTTATAGAACAAATTTTCCAGGGTGCTATATATATAAATGTCTTTTTGGCCATATTAAATTTTATACCAATACCACCCCTTGATGGTTCAAAAATACTTGCTTCTTTTCTGCCAGATGAAGTTATGTTTAAGTTTTTAAGTCTTGGAAGGTTTGGATTTATATTCATTTTCATATTTATATTCCTGGGCGGGAGATTATTCTGGACTGTAATATCACCGGTATTTAATTTTATTTATAATATATGTATTTGGTGGCAGTACTTGATTGTTTAGCATTAAATAGAAAAGGGGAGTAATAAATGAAAGAAAAAATGCTTACCGGGTTTCGGCCAACAGGTAAATTGCATCTGGGTCATCTTCACGGAAACATCAGTAATATGATTAAATACCAGAAGGACTATGAAA
>PEXF01000070.1:0-1522 GCA_002779205.1 Candidatus Hydromicrobium americanum | reverse complement strand
GGTTGATTGGCACGCATTATCAACTGAATATCAAAATCCCAGGAATATAAAAACTGATTTGATGGAGTGTGTAGTGGATTTGGTAGCTCTGGGAATTGATCCTGAATTTACACACCTGTACAGGCAGTCCGACATACCGCAAATTTCAGAACTAACCCTGTATTTTTCAATGATTACACCTATACCCTGGCTGGAACGGTGCCCAACTTATAAAGAACAAATGGATGAGTTAAAATCAAAAGACCTTTCAACACTTGGTTTTCTGTCCTATCCGGTACTTATGGCTGCGGATATACTTATAGTTAATTCTGATATAATCCCGGTTGGAGAAGATCAATTACCTCATCTTGAAATTACCAGAGAAATAGCAAGGAGGTTCAATTATCTTTATGGAAAATATTTTACCGAACCGGAGGAAATGCTATCAAAAGCTGCGCGGGTTCCAGGGATAGACGGTAGGAAGATGTCCGAAAGCTATAATAACGCTATTTTTTTAGCAGATGATTTTGAAACTATCCGCAGGAAGGTCAGGATGATGATAACTGACCCCGGCAGGGTGTATCTTAAAGATCCCGGTCATCCGGAGGTTTGCAGTGTATTCGATTTCTATAAGATATATAAAGAAGATGAGATAGAAGAAATAGAAAGCAGATGCAAACAGGGTAAAATCGGATGCACCCAATGTAAGGATGAGATTTCAGCTATAATATATAAGTCTTTAGAAAAGTTTCAGGAAGAAAGAAATAAGATTAAGAAAAATTTAAATTATGTTTATGACATACTGGAAGAAGGTAAAATTGAGGTTAGAAAAATTGCTGATAAGACAATATCTGATGTAAGAAAAAAGATGGGTATAGATTAGATTGGAAAATTGCATAGAAAGCAAAGATTATTTAATAGAATATCAAAAATTTAAAGGACCAATATATCTGCTTCTGGAATTAGTTCAGAAAAAAAAAGAAGATATTTATGAAATCAGCTTAAGCACCATTATAAAGGATTTTATAAACTATATTAAAATCAAAAAAAATATATTATTTGATACCTTATCGGGATTCATCTATACAGCTTCTATTCTGGTAGAGATAAAATCAAGATCGCTTATTCCCTCGAAAAGCAAGGGTACTAGTGAAGAAGAAAATGTGCCGAATATTGAATTTTTAAAGAGGAGGGAAGAAGAATATAGAATTTTTAAAAAAATATCCAATTATTTTAGGAGTCTGTATGAAAGAGAGTCTTTATATTATATAAGGGAAGCTCCTATAGAAAAAGAATTTTTAAAATTACTCCCTGACTTTACCAGGGATATAAATATAAAGGAATTATCATCTATTGCTTCAAAGCTTATTAAGTATAAGGAAGAAAAAATAAATTTAAGCAATATTTATAATCACAGGATAAGCATAAATATATTTGAAGAAATGAAAAGGATCAGGGAAATATTATATTCTAAAGATAGTATTACCTTTAAAGAACTTACATCTAAATATGATGAGATTATAGACAAGATAATTTGTTTCCT
>PEXF01000013.1 GCA_002779205.1 Candidatus Hydromicrobium americanum | reverse complement strand
CAAACTGTATATTTAATATACTATATCTTTTATTCTTTCTCCAACCATACTTTGTTTAAATCATAGTTTTCCATATTATCCAACACAAATCCTTTAACATATGGTTGAATTATCCTTCTTGTTCCATACCAGTATATATTTGCAAAAGCACAGTCATCAAGAATCATTTTTTCAGCTTCTCTGTATTTTGCAATCCTTTCATCATTATCCAGAGTGCTTCTTGCTTCAAGAAGCAGCTGGTCTACCGCCGGATTATTATACTGGCCATAATTATCACTGGATCCTGAATAGAATAGCGGGAATAAGAAATTATCCATTGTAGGATAGTCTGCTACCCAACCCAGTCTGTAAAATACTATTTCACCTTTCTGTGCTTTTTCAAGCATTGTTCCCCACTCATAACCGGTTACATTTACGTTTATTCCAATTGCCTTAAGATCAGACTGGATTGCTTCGGCTATTTGTTCATGACCGGCACCTGTATTAAATCCAAATTCTAATGTAGGCAGGCCCTCTCCATCTGGATGTCCGGCTTCAATTAGTTTTGCTTTCGCTTTATCAACATCATATACAAAATCTGAAGCATTCTCCTGAAATCCTGGAATTCCCGGCGGAACAAATCCTGTAGCAGGTGTAGGTACACCTTCACTTATAACATCGCAGATATTCTGTCTGTCTATTGCGTAGCTTATAGCCTCACGCAGCGCAACATTATCCTTAAATGGTTCGGCATTTAAATTGAATCCATAGTAATATATAGCCCAGAATGGCTTGATTATTACACAGTCTTTATATACTGGATCTTCTCTTGTAGTAGTAATTTTTCCAACAGGGATCGCGGTATACTCAAGATTACCGGCTTTAAACTCTAAAAATGCTGTATCTTCATCAGCTATTATAACATATTTAACACTATCAAGTTTTGCTTTCTCACCCCAGTAATCATCGTTTCTAACAAGTTCTATATACTGATCATGTTCCCATTTAACGAATTTAAATGGACCGGTTCCGTTAATATGCTCGGTATATTCATCTCCCCACTTTTCAATGTCTTCTTTTGCTACAGGATAAAATACGTCATGACCTAAAGTAGTTAAAAAGTCTGCATAGGGCTCTTTTAATGTTACCTGAAGTGTATAATCATCAAGAGCCTTTACTCCTTCCAGAACAGTAGCCGTTCCAGCCTGGCATTCTTCATAACCCTTGATTGGCAGCAAATGATAAGCAAGATAGGATGCGGTATCCTTATTGACTACCCTTGACCACGAATAAACAAAATCTTCGGCTTTTAATTCTCTGCCACTGTGAAACTTAACACCTTTTCTTAAATGAAAGGTGTAAACAAGACCATCATCGCTTATTTCCCAACTTTCTGCTAATGCAGGTATTGGTTCATAGGTATCCGGGTCCCACTTTATAAGACCATCCCAGCACTGTCTTATTACCTGGATTCCCTCACTTTCATAAGCATTTGGAGGATCCAGAGATACTGGCTCAACGATATGTAACCTCATAACCTCGCTAACAGCTGCTTTTCCCTTACATCCTGCGAACATAGCTCCTATAAATACAACAACTATGAGTACCGCAATTATTACCATTGACTTTTTATAATTCTTCACCAAAGCCTCCTTTTTCATCCTATATTTACATTACAAAACTTTTTATATAAAGCCCTCCTTTCATTTTGAATAATCCTGCAATTTCTATTAATTTATAAAAAAATAAATAGCATTATGATTGTAACAAGAAAAACCAAGCTCAGTATAATTGTAATCCTATCAAGATTTTTTTCAACAATTCCTGTACCGTCAAAAGTTTCTACCATGCCAGAGAATAAACCAGAGATGCCTCCTCCTCTCCCGGCATGTAATAAGATTAATAATATTAGCCCCACACTGGCAATAGTATGAATCGCAAACAAAATATTCAGAAAAACAGAACCCATCTTATTATTTCCTCCTACATTTTAATAAACTTCAAATAGGCTTCTGGCCTATATTTTACCAAAAAACTTATAATCAATACATAAAAAATACATTTTATTGCAAAAGCTATTACAAAACCTCTTCTATGATATAAAAACTTAATTCCGTAAAAGAGATTTACCCGTCATCTCCTCCGGCTTTTCTATTTTTAAAAGATCCAATATTGTAGGCGCAATATCGCTTAATTTAAAATTGTTATTTTTGTTTTTCAATTTTATTTTTGAATTACATATCAAAAAAGGCACAGGTGACGTAGAGTGGGCAGTTATAACTCTATTATCAACAGGATCTATCATTTCTTCCGCATTGCCGTGATCCGCTGTTATCAATGCCAGTCCGCCATTTGTAATTAATTCTTCAACCACTCTTCCCACACATTTGTCCACTGCTTCAACAGCTTTTATAGCGGCATCAATATTCCCTGTATGTCCCACCATATCAGGATTTGCGTAGTTTAATATTATTACATCATATTTTTTTAATTTAATTTTACTTACAACAGCATCGGTGACTTCAAAGGCACTCATTTCCGGTTTCAAGTCGTAGGTCGCAACTTTGGGAGAAGAAATCAATATTCTATCCTCCCTCTTAAATGGCTTTTCAATACCACCGTTAAAGAAGAAAGTGACATGAGCATACTTCTCGGTTTCAGCAATTCTTAATTGTTTTAGGTTACTATTTGATATAACCTCTCCTAAAGTATTTTTGATTTTTTGCGGAAGAAATGCTACTGGAGCATTAAACGTTTTGTCATATTGAGTCATACATACAAAGTAGACTTTCGGTGGCTTCTGGCCTCTATCAAATCCTTTAAATCTATCACTTATGAATGCTCTGGTAAGCTGCCTTGCCCTATCAGGTCTGAAATTAAAGAATATTACAGAATCCCCTGATTTAATCTTTGCCTTTTCTTCATCTCTGCTTCTAACTATAGATGGGACAACAAATTCATCATCTATATTATTACAGTAAGATCTTTCAACAATATCGGCGGCTGTTTTAAATTTTTCCCCAATTCTGTATACCAGAGTATCATAGCTTTTTTTAACCCGGTCCCATCTATTATCCCTGTCCATGCTATAATATCTCCCACTAACCGATGAAATCTCACCAATTCCTTTTTTCTTTAAATAATAATCTATTTCCTTCAGATATGGTATTGCACTTCTGGGAGGAACATCTCTTCCATCAAGAAAGGCGTGTATGAATAAATCTTTTACTTTATAGTCATTTGCCAGGTCAATTAAAGCTTTAAGGTGATTGATGTGACTGTGTACACCACCGTCCGATACCAGTCCCATTAGATGAAGGCTGCTTTTATTTTTTTTTACATTTTTGATAGCCTTAATCAATACTTTATTCTTAAAGAAATCACCATTTTCGATTTCTTTATTTATTCTGGTGAATTCCTGATATACAACTCTGCCCGCTCCAATATTTAAATGACCTACCTCCGAATTGCCCATCTGGCCTTCCGGAAGCCCTACTGCTTCCCCTGATACATCCAGTCTGGTATTGGGATAAATTTTATTATAATTATCCATATGGGGAGTTCTAGCAAGTCTAATAGCATTGCCTTCAATATGCTCGGATAGGCCCCAGCCATCCAGTATTATTAAACAAATTGGTTTTATTGTTTCGGTTTTATATTTCACTGCTATCCTAATAATTAATTATGGCTATAAAATCATCAACTTCCAGACTTGCACCACCAACCAAAGCTCCATCAATATCCGACATATTCATAAGATCCGAAATACTGGAGGGTTTAATGCTTCCACCATATTGAATTCTTATAATTTCGGAAATCTTTTTACTAAAAATTTCTCCTATTTTTCTTCTTACAACCAGGCATACATCATTGGCATCTTTGGACGTTGCAGTTTTTCCGGTACCAATAGCCCATATCGGTTCATATGCTACAGTCAAATCAATTATACTTTCTTCATTAATACCGTTCAGACATTCTTCGATTTGACTTAGAACAAATTCTTCAGCCTTGCCACTTTCCCTTACTTTTAACGACTCGCCAACACACATAATGGGTTTTAAACCGGCGTTAAAAGCAGCCTTTACTTTTTTATTAACAATATTATTGGTTTCTCCAAAATACTGCCTTCTTTCACTATGACCAACTATTACATATTCAACACCCAATGCTTTTAGCATTTCCGGTGAAATCTCCCCTGTAAAAGCACCGCTGGACTCGTAATACATATTCTGTGCGCCAAGTTTAATATCAATATTATCACTGTCAATTATGGTTTTTACGCTCTTTAATGATGTTGCAGGTGGACAGACCGCTACTTCACAATTATTTTTATTACTATATTTATATTCAAGGTCTTGTATAAAGCTTATAGCCTGTAAGTGGGTCATATTCATTTTCCAGTTCCCGGCTATAAAAGGTCTTCTCATTTCTTTAATTCCTTTCAAGATGATTTACATTATTTCCAATTACTTAATTAAAAGAGATACTACACCCGGTAATTCTTTACCCTCCAGTAGTTCCATAGCAGCTCCGCCGCCACTCGAAACATGTGAAAATTTTGAGGATAGATTATATTTTTTTAATGCTGCCAGTGTATCTCCGCCACCTGCGACAGTAACTGCCTGGCTTTCAGCAATAGCATTTGCAATGCTTTTGGTTCCATTTGTAAAATTAGTCCATTCAAAAACACCTACCGGACCATTCCAGAAAATAGTCCTGGCTCTGGAAATTTCTTTTTTAAATAATTCTATACTTTTATCTCCAATATCCATACCCATCCAATCTACCGGCATTGATTGTACAGATACTAGTTTTTTTTCTGCATCACCATCAAATTCTTTTGCAACAACAATATCTACAGGAAGTATTAAATTAACATTATTCTTTTTAGCCAGAGTAAACATTTCCTTCGCGAAGTCAATCTGGGTATCCTCGCAAATCGATTTACCTATTTCATATCCCTGTGCTTTTAAGAAAGTATAGGTCATTCCACCACCTAATATCAGGCTATCTACCTTACCCAGCAAATTTCTTATGACCTTTATTTTATCAGAGACCTTACTTCCACCAAGAATAGTCAGAAAAGGCCTTTGCGGTGATTCCAGAAGAGATGTTAAAACCTCAATTTCTTTCTTCATTAAAAATCCCGCTACTGCAGGAAGATATTTTGTCACTCCGGCAACAGATGCATGTGCTCTGTGTGCAGCTCCAAAAGCATCATCAACATAGATATCTGCTAGGGATGCAAGTGACTTTGAGAATTCAATGTCATTAGCTTTTTCTCTAGGGTCAAATCTAAGATTTTCAAGCATTACAATTTCACCATAATCCATTTCATTATCTATATATTCTTTGATCTCCTGGGAAAATATACGGTCAAATTTCTTAACTTCTTTACCTGTTAATTGACTGAGTTTTTTTGCTGCAGGATCAAGCCTAAACCTATTTTCAATTTCTCCTTTTGGTCTTCCCAGATGAGACATTAAAATAATCTTGGCGTTATTTTCAATCAGATAATTTATAGTCGGTAATGATAGTTTTATTCTGGTGTCATCGATTATATTCAGTTCATTATCCAGGGGAACATTATAATCCACCCTGACCAGTACTTTTTTGTTCCTGACATTAATATCTTCTATTGTTTTTTTATTAAACATTTTTATCACCAGGGCTTCATTTCATAAATAACCGAGGTTACTGTACCACGGTTATTTATTATTTAAATTTTTTTTATTATTTATTTCATTATATAATTTATTAAATCATATAATCTACTTGAATATGCCCACTCATTATCATACCAGGATAAAACTTTGACCAGATTTTCCTGTTTTAAAGTACTGAGAGAATCAAAAACCGTAGAATAAGCATCACCTATAACATCTGCTGATACAATCGGATCCTCGCAGTATTTTAATATACCCTTAAATCCCGGTTCCTGAGAAGCTTTTTTGAAGGCATTATTTACATCTTCAACCGAACAATCTTTTTCCACTTCTACAGTCAAATCGATCAGTGATCCCACCGCTACCGGTATCCTGATTGCCAGACCGTCCATTTTACCATTTAACTCAGGAATTACCAGACCTATTGCACTGGCAGCACCGGTCGATGTAGGTATAGCCGATAAAGCAGCTGCTCTTGCTCTTCTTAAATCCTTGTGAGGAAGATCAAGGATTCTTTGATCATTGGTATATGCATGTATGGTAGTCATAAAACCATTTTTTATAATAAAATTTTCATTGAGAACCTTACATAATGGTGCAAGTGCATTCGTAGTACAGGATGCGTTTGAAATTATATTATGCTTATCTTTATTATACTTGTTATGATTTACACCCAGCACCATTGTGATATCCGACCCGTCTTTTTTACAGGGTGCAGAGACTACTACCTTTTTAGCTCCAGCAGTCAAATGCTTGGTTGCATCCTCTCTTGTTCTGAATATTCCTGTAGATTCCAGAGCAACATCAACTCCCAGATCCTTCCATGGAAGCATTCCGGGGTCTTTAATAGATGTAATCTTTATTTTTTCTCCATTAACTTCTATATAATCATCCCCGGATTTAATCTCGGCATCCAGGGTTCCATATATTGAATCATATTTCAGGAGATGGGCAAGAATTTTTGAATCAAAAAGATCATTTATAGCTACAACATCAATATTACCATCTTTATCATACTTTAATTTTGCCCTTAAAAACTGCCTCCCTATTCTTCCAAATCCATTAATTCCTACTTTTATTGCCATTCTATTCCCCCTTTACTAAAACATAATAATCAAAGATTTTAAACATATTTTATACAAATATAAAATACTTCTAATTAAATATAAACCGTGTAATTTTAACAAATTTACTTAAATCAATAAAGCAAATTTTTACAAAATTTTTATAAAAAAAATATCTCTGATTTGTCTTAGAAATGTAAGTTTTCTCTGGTAAGATTAATTATTTTTACTAATATCTCTATAGAATAATTTTATAGAATAACCTTTTAACTTCAAATATTCATATATCTTATCTGATAGCACTACTGAACGGTGCTTCCCGCCTGTGCATCCTATGCCTATACCTAAATAGCTTTTCCCCTCCGCAATATAATTGGGAATTAAAAAGTCTAACATCTTTTCAAACATACGCAGAAATTCCTTTGTTTCTTCACGGCATAAGACAAAATCAATCACCTTTTTATCTCTCCCATCCACATCCTTTAATTCCTCATTATAAAATGGATTTGGCAGAAATCTTACATCCATAACCATATCCACACTTTCAGGTAATCCATATTTATATCCAAATGAAGTAATTGATATTTGAAGAAGTTTACTCTTTTCAACTGCGGACATCATGCATTCTGTTATAGCCATCCGCAGCTCTTTTGAATTTAATAGTGAGGTATCTATTACAACATCGGCTATTTCTCTGAGCCTGTTCATTTTTTCAATTTCTCTTTCAATTCCACTCCCAAGATCGCCATTCTCTACTAACGGGTGTTTTCTTCTGGTTAAAGAATATCTTTTTACTATTGCGCTCTTGGAGGCTTCTAAAAACAGGATTTTATATTCTATTTTTCTCTCATTAAGCTTATCCAGAGTCTTGTATATTTCATCAAAAAAATACCCGCTTCTTAAATCTATGGCAAAGGCTACTTTGTTAATATTCCTGTCCTCCATAGAGAAATAATCAATAAGATTCAATAAAAGATGAGCCGGTAAATTATCTATACAATAATAGCCCGCATCCTCGAAGTATTTAAGAGCTTCTGTCTTTCCAGCTCCAGATAATCCGGTAATTATAACTATTTTTATCTTACTTTCTATTTTTTCTTTCTTTGTAATCATATTTCTTTTTTTAGAATATCAGAACATGCACTTAAAATATATACTATTTTAATCTTTTCAATCTTTTTTTTCTCTAAAGAAAATAAATTTAGAAACTACTATACTGATAATGCTGATAACTATAGAGCTCCAGACATATCCCCAGAAACCCTCTATTTCCAATCCTTTAATAATTGAATCTACAATCCATAACATACCCGCATTTATAATAATATTGAAAAGCCCCAGAGTTAATATATTAATGGGTAGAGATAAGATTTTAACAATAGGCTTAACCAGTAGATTGAATAATCCCAGAAGTAAACCAGCCAGAAAAGCAATCTTAAATTTATCCCAGGTAGTATTTCCTGATATATATATAAATGGTAAAAAATATGAGGCAACTGCTATAGAAAAAGTAAGTATCACCCAATCTAAAAACCATTTTAACAAATTGACCATCCTATCCTTTATCTATGGATACTTCTATATATATTGGTTGCATCTTTATAATTTAATCCCTTTATATTCATTAAATCCTTTATGGTCTTGCTTTTTAACTCTTCAATTGAGCTTATGTTTTCAAAAATATATTTCTTCTTTTTTTCTCCTATACCCTTTATCCCGTCCAGCAGAGAATCAGTCATACTCCTTCCCCTTAACCGCCTGTGATAGTTCACAGCAAACCTGTGAGCTTCATCCCTGACCTTTATAAGAACGCGCATATAATTATCACTTAAATCGAGCTTAATCCCATCAGGATATTTGCTGCAGAATATTGTTTCTTCTTTTTTTGCAATGCTGATGATATCAACATCCTGTATTTGTCTTTCACTTATTAATTTACTTGCAGTATTAAATTGCGCCTTACCGCCATCGATTATTATTAAATCAGGTTTTTCATAGAAGCTGTTTCCTTCTTTTATTTCCCCACCTTCCAGATATCTTAACCTTCTGGTGACAATTTCTCCCATCATTCTGCAATCATCCTGACCGGCTACAGTTTTTATTTTAAAATATCTATAATCATTCGTTAGTAGTTTACCATCCAGAGCAACAGACATTGATCCCACAGGGAATGTATTTTTTAGATTGGAAATATCAAAACATTCTATTCTTCTGGGAATATTCACCAGTCCAAGAACTTTCTTTAACTTGACAAAGTTTTTATAAATCTTACTGTGCCCGGCATTTTTCTCAAACTTTTTTTTCTCCAGGTATAACTTTGAATTTCTTACTACCATTTCCATTATTTTTTTCTTCTCACCAATCTTTGGAACTCTTATTTCAATCTTTCTACCTTTCTTTTCAATCATCCACTTTGATATCAATTCTGTGTTTTCAATCTCAAAAGGACAAAAAATCTTAGAGGGAATATCGTTTATATTTGAATAATAATTTTCAATAAAGCCGGATAAAATTTCTTCATCATTAAAATATCTGGTGTTATTTATAGTAAAATTACTAACAACTGCCAGTACTCCTGATCTATAAGTAAATAGACTTATAACTGCGTCATCTGCATCTCTGGCAGTAGAAATAAAATCCCATGTACTTTCAGCGGTAAAGAATATTTTTTGGTCCTTATGAAGTTTATTAATATCCTCTATTTTATTCCTAAGTTCTGCTGCTTTTTCAAATTCTCTATTCTTTGAATACTGCTCCATTTTTGCTTTTAACCAGTCAATAATAGTTCTATCTTTTCCCTTTAGAAATAGCATTATAAAGTCAATATTCTTGCGATATTCTTCTTGAGAAACATTGCCAGTACATGGAGCCAGGCATAATTTAATATGGTAATTGAGACAGGGCATATTTGTACTTTTACCTGGCCTGGCTTTCCTGCAATCCCTTACAGGAAATATTCTTCTCAAATATTCAAGAGTTTTTCTTACAGCGCCTGCATCAGTATAAGGCCCGAAATATTTTGCACCCTTAATGTTTCTATCTCTGGTTAAAAACACTCTTGGAAATTTTTCGTTAACTGTAACCGCAATAAACGGATATGACTTATCATCCTTTAAATCTATATTATATTTTGGTTTATTTTTCTTAATTAAACTACCTTCAAGTATTAGCGCTTCTGTTTCATTATCTGTGACTATATAATCTATGGATTTAATTTTTTTTGCAAAATTTAAAGGCTTAGCATATAAAAAGTTATCACTTCTATCTTGAAAATAGCTTTTTACCCGGCTGTAAAGATTTTTTGCTTTACCAATATAGATGATTTTGCCTTTAGAATTTTTAAAAATATACACTCCGGACTTCTTCGGCAGTATCTTTAAAAGTTCCTTTATTTTATACCCCTGATAATTATTTTCATTTATTTTTTTATCTACTGCTACCGTATTCATACAGTTGTTCCTTAACCAAATTTTTATCCATATACATCTTTAGAAAATTTCCTGTGTAAGAATTTTTGTTTTCTGCCACTTCTTCTGGAGTCCCCTGAGCAATAATTCTTCCGCCTTTATTTCCCCCTTCAGGCCCAAGGTCTATAATATAATCAGCAGTTTTAATCACTTCGAGATTATGCTCGATTACCAGCACAGTATTTCCTGCATCCACTAATCTTTTCAATATTGCCAGTAACTTATTTATATCATCAAAATGCAGTCCAGTAGTGGGCTCGTCCAACAGATATAAAGTATTGCCCGTACTCTTTTTTGAAAGTTCTGTAGAAAGTTTAACCCTCTGTGCCTCTCCGCCTGATAAGGTTGTAGAAGGCTGCCCTAATTTAATATACCCCAAACCCACATCATTAATTAATTCCAGTTTTTTACTGATTCTTGGAATATTTTTAAAAAGGTTCATGGCTTCTTCAACAGTCATATTCAGAACACCATCAATATTTTTTCCTTTGTATTTTATTTCTAAAGTTTCGCGGTTAAATCTCTTGCCTTTACAAACTTCACAGGAGACATAAACATCAGGTAGAAAATGCATCTCTATTTTAATAAGGCCATCCCCATTACAAGCTTCACATCTTCCACCTTTTACATTAAAACTAAACCTGCCAGGCTTATAGCCTTTAATTCTGGAATCATGCGTTTTTGAAAACAACTCCCTGATATAGGTAAAAACACCTGTATATGTTGCCGGATTTGAGCGTGGAGTCCTTCCTATCGGTGACTGATCAATAACAATCACTTTATCCAGATTCTCGTAATTGAGTATTCCGTCATGCGCACCGGCACTGCGGTTTGTTCTCATCAGCAAATTGGAAAGAGACGGATATAATATTTCATTTATAAGAGTGCTTTTACCGGACCCGGAAACTCCAGTTACTGCAATTAGTTTTCCTAAATCTATATGAACATCAATGTTTTTTAAGTTATGTTCCCTGGCACCTTTAATAATTATATATTTGCCGCTTCCGTTCCTCCTTATTTCGGGTATCGGTATAAATCTTTTTCCGCTCAGATATTTTCCGGTTATGGATTTATCACAGTTATATATGCCATCCAGTTTTCCGCTGAATACAATTTCTCCACCATGTATGCCGGCTCCTGGTCCTATGTCAACTACAAAATCTGAATTTCTTATGGTTTCCTCGTCATGTTCTACTACTATTATGGTATTTCCCAGATCTCTTAGACGCTTAAGGGCATTTATTAACTTTTTATTATCTCTCTGGTGAAGACCGATACTTGGTTCATCAAGTATGTATAGAACTCCTACCAGTCCTGACCCGATCTGCGTGGCCAATCTTATCCTCTGGGATTCACCTGCGGATAAAGTGCTGGATTTCCTATCCAGAGTCAGGTAACTAAGCCCCACATCTTTTAAAAAATTCAGGCGTTCGATAATTTCTTTAATCAGTCTTTCACCTATTATTTTTTCTCTTTCAGTTAGTTTAAGCGATCTTAACCACTCAATACCCTCTTCAATTGTTTTTTCACAAAAGTCAGCTATAGATAACGAACTAATTTTAACTGCCAGGATTTCCTGCCGGAGTCTTTTACCGTTACATCCACTGCATGGTCTGCTGCTTATCATTTTCTCTATTTTAATTCTTTGACTCTCAGATTCTGTCTCCAGATATCTTCTACTCAAATTATTGGCAAGACCCTCAAATTTTAGATAATAATGTCTTAATTTACCCTTATAATTTATATAACTAATTTTTATCCGTTTTCCATCAGTCCCATATAAGATTATCTTTTTTGCATATTCATCAAGATTCTTAAAAGGAGTATTTAAATTGAACTCATATTCTTCAGCCAGACTTCTCATTAACTGGGAATAATAATTTGAATAACTCATATTAAAGAAAGGAATAGCCCCATCCATTATACTTAACTCAGGATGCTCTACAATTAAATCAGTATCTATTTCCTTACTTATACCCAGACCGCCACACTCCCTGCAGGCTCCATAAGGGCTATTAAAAGAAAACATCCTGGGGGTAAGTTCCTCAAAATCTATTCCACAATCTACGCAGGAAAAATTTTCTGAAAAGCTGTGTATCTCTCCGGAATCCAGCAGTTGAATATATACAACGCCGCTGCTTTCTTTAAGCGATATTTCAATATCTTCAGAAAGCCTTTTTTTTATATCCGGTTTTATTTTTAGTCTGTCAACTATAACTTCAATATTATGTTTAACGTTTTTATCTAATTTAAAATCAAAGTCTTCCTCTAGTTCATAAACCTCGCCATCTATTCTGACTCTTGCGTATCCGCTATTCTTAATATTTTCGAAAGTCTTTATATATTCACCCTTTCTGCCCCTTATAATAGGTGAAAGGACCTGAAATTTCATCCCTTCAGGTAATTCCATTACTCTATCCACTATTTGATCTACTGTCTGTCTGGTTATAAGCTTACCGCACCTGTAACAATAAGGTACCCCAATTCGAGCATATAGAACCCTGAGATAATCATAAATCTCAGTAATAGTTCCTACTGTAGACCTGGGATTTTTTGAAACACCTTTCTGATTTATGGATACCGCTGGTGACAGGCCCTCTATTAAATCAACATCGGGTTTTTCCATCTGTCCCAGAAACTGTCTTGCATAAGAAGAAAGTGATTCTACATATCTTCTCTGTCCTTCAGCATAAATGGTGTCAAATGCCAGTGATGATTTTCCCGATCCGCTTACGCCGGTGAAAACTATAAACTTGTCTCTGGGTATTCTTAAATTTATATTTTTAAGATTATGCTCCCTGGCACCCTTTATTATTATTTCTTCTTTCATAAGTATTATCTTTTAACCTCTATATTAGTTATTTTTTTTATCCTCTTTATTTCATCCCTGATAGCAGCAGCCTTTTCAAAATTCAATTCCCTTGCTTCCAGGTACATTTCCTCTTCCAGGCCACTTATTATAGTAGCTACTTTAGAAGGGTCCATATCCAGCAATTTATATTCGCTGAATCTTTTTTTCTGTTCACTAACTTTAAAATCAGCTCTCACTTCCTTTTTGGTCTTTATCCCTCTATTATATAATATGTCAGATATGGTTTTATTTATAGTTTTCGGTGTAATATTATGCTTCTTATTATATTCAATTTGCAGGTCTCTTCTCCTATCGGTTTCAGATAGTGCATTTTTTATGGCATTAGTTATATCATCAGCATACATTATAACTTTTCCGTTAACATTTCTTGATGCCCTTCCAATAGTCTGTATAAGTGATATTTCTGACCTTAGAAACCCCTCTTTGTCTGCATCTAATATGGCAACCAATGATACTTCCGGGAGATCTAATCCTTCCCTCAGTAAATTTATTCCCACCAGCACATCAAATTCTCCAGTCCGCAGCCCCCTTAATATTTCCACTCTTTCCAACGTTTCTATAGTGGAATGTAAATACCTGACCTTAATTTTTTTACCCGATAGATAATCAGTAAGGTCTTCTGCCATTCTTTTAGTGAGAGTAGTTACCAGAACCCTTTCACCTCTACTCACGACTTTCTTTATCTCATATATTAGATCATCTATCTGACCTCTTGTTTTTCTTACAGAGACTTCTGGATCTACCAGGCCGGTAGGCCTTATTATTTGTTCCGCTATCTGACTGCTCACTTTTCTCTCGTAAGGGCCCGGTGTAGCTGAAGTAAATATCACTCTACTGACTTTTAATTCAAATTCTTCAAACTTTAATGGTCTATTATCTAAAGCTGAAGGAAGTCTAAATCCATAGTCTACCAGAGTTTGTTTTCTTGAGCGATCACCTTCATACATTCCCCTTATCTGAGGAATTGCAATATGTGATTCATCAATAACCAAAAGAAAATCATCAGGAAAAAAATCCAGCAGAGTATTAGGTGCTTCTCCTGGTTTTTTTCCTAATATATGCCTTGAATAATTCTCAATACCACCACAAAATCCTAATTCTTCTATCATTTCCATATCATATCTTGTTCTTGATTCTATTCTCTGAGCTTCAAGCAGCTTATTCTGGTTTTTAAAATACTTTATTCTTTCCCCGAGCTCTTCTTCAATGGTCTCCAGGGCCCTGTCAACCCATTCCACAGTTGCTAAAAAATGAGTAGCTGGCGATATAATATATGCTTCTTTCTCTTCATAAATCTCTCCTGACACAGGATTAAACTCGACAATTCTTTCTAATTCATCTCCTAAAAGCTGCGCTCTTACAGCCTTGTCCTGATATGCCGGGAATATTTCAATTGTATCCCCTTTGACTCTGAATTTACCATTAACAAAATCATAATCATTTCTTTCGTATCTTATATTGACCAACCTATCTATTATCTCCTCTCTTGGAAATTCTTCTCCTGACCTTAAAATAATTCTCTGTCTTCCGTATTCAGAAGGTGATCCCAGACCATATATACAGGAAACACTTGCAACTACTATAACGTCATTTCTGGTATAGAGAGAATTAGTGGTGGATAATCTTAACTTTTCTATTTCTTCATTTATAGAAGTATCTTTCTCAATATACATATCCTTGCTGGGGAGATATGCTTCCGGTTGGTAATAGTCATAATAGCTTACAAAGTATTCTACTGCATTATTCGGGAAAAATTCCTTGAACTCGTTACAAAGCTGGGCTGCAAGTGTCTTATTGGGAGCCAGAACCAATGTTGGAAGCTGAACATTCTGTATCACATTTGCTATCGAATAAGTCTTTCCGGAACCAGTAACTCCCAGTAAACTTTGAAATTTAAAATTATCTTTAATGCCTTTCGTCAGCTGGCTAATAGCCTTATTCTGGTCCCCCTGAGGAGAATAATTGGATACTATTTTAAATTTAGAATCAAGCATACCACATGCTGTGTTTTTTATTTATACTTAAATATTTTTAAAAATTTTTTCTACTTTTTTTAACAAACTCTCTTTAGAGTTATTATTATTAATAATAAAATTCACTTTCTTTCTATTTATTTTTATATACTGTCCTTCTATTCTTAATTCTATATCATCATCTAGAAAATTTTTATTCTTTAGAAAGATTTCTCTTCTCTCTTCAGAATTATCAACCAGAATAATATAATCGCACATTAGATCCAATTTACAGTCAAATAATATTGCTGCTTCTATTATTATATAATTTTTGTCCCGGTTTTCATTTAAAATATTTTTCACTTCACTTCTAATTAAAGGAAACATTAATCTGTTCAATTTCTCCAGTTCCGTTTTGCTGGAAAAAACTTTTTCTGCTAAAGATTTGTAAATTAAATCCCCGTCTGAATTAAAAACTTCATCTCCAAATATTTTTCTAAGTTCGTTCAGGATTTCGGGATTTTTTGAATAGATGTTTTTTGCTACCTTATCTACATCTAATATCAGGGTATTTTTCTTTATTTTTTTTATATATCTACTTACCGTGCTTTTACCCGAAGCGATCCTGCCAGTAATTCCTAAGACTACTATTGTATATTCCTCCTGCTAATTTAATAATTTAATGAGTTCCTGTCTGGACAAAGAAGATTATAATTTATGTGAAAAAGATAATAATATCTAACGGTTTTTCTAAAACATTATCGTGGTTCTATGAAGTTTTAATGCACAAATTTGAATGGCTGAATATACTACTCTATATTGGCTTCTTCTTTCATTTCTTTCAATATTTCTTTTATTTGCCTTTTTTTATTGGATTCTTTATCTAAAACTTCTTTCTTTTCACTCTTTTCTTCTGATTTTGAATCTTTAACCTTTTTTTCTTCTTCTTTATCTTCAACTGGATTCTCGACTTGCTTAACACTGAAAGCCATTCTTCTCTTATCAAAATCTATATCAATAATTCTAACCATCAGCTCATCCCCGATTTTCGCAACATCACTTGGCCTCTTTACCGGTTCCAGACTTAATTCAGATATGTGCACAAGGCCTTGAAGGCCTTCCTCTATCTGTACAAATAATCCGAACTTTACTATTCTAGTCACTTTACCCTTTACCACATCTTTTACGGAATAATCTTTTATTCTTTCCAACCAGGGATCCTTCTGGGTTTGCTTTAAACCCAGAGATAGTCTTTGCTTTTCATAATCAATACCTAATATCTCTACATCTACTTCTTGATTAACATTAACCACTTCCGAAGGATGCTTTACATGATTCCAGGAAAGTTCAGATATATGTACCAGACCATCAACACCATCTACATCAACAAAAGCTCCGAAATCTGCGATACTGGTAATTATACCCTTTTTTATCTGACCGATTTCCATACTATTGAGTATTTCTTTTCGTTGTTCTTTTCTCTCATCTTCTATAATGGCTTTCCGGGATAGGACAACATTATTTCTATGTCTATCGACTTCAATAATTTTACATACACATCTTTCACCAATATAGGACTGGAGATCTTTAGTTTTTCTAACATCTATTAATGATGCCGGTAAAAATCCCCTCAAGCCTATATCAACAATCAATCCTCCTTTGACACACTCTATAATCTCACCTTCAACAATATCGCCATTCTCATATATTTTCTCTATCCTATCAAAATTTTGCTCTACTTCAGCTCTTTTTTTTCGATAGTATCAGGCGGCCATCTTGATCTTCCTTCTGAATTACCATTATATCTATTTCATCATCAACCTTCAGGACATCTTCAGGTTTTACATCATGTCTTATTGATAGCTCACTCAGGGGTATAACCCCTTCTGATTTAAAGCCCACATCAACCAGGACTTCATCTTTATCGATCTTTACTACCTTACCCTTAACCACATCACCATCATTCAAATTAACCATGGTGAGAGCATAATTGGGAACCAGCTCACCTTTTTCATTTTTTATCATACAGTTGTCATTTGTTAGTTTGTTGTAAATATTATTCTCAGTCATATTTTTATAAATCAATCTCCTTTTTAATACTCGAAAAGGATAGCATGCAAGAAAAGAATAATCAATAT
>PEXF01000056.1 GCA_002779205.1 Candidatus Hydromicrobium americanum | reverse complement strand
ATTTCTATTGGATCACAAAATATGACTGCAAGTTTTGGAATATTCTTCTTTAACAAATCAATAAAAGAGACCATCTTTTCAGGTAGTTTTATGCTGCCTATCTCTTTTATCTTCCAGGGATTTGTATTTGGAAAAATAGAGATTTTATCCAATTTCTTTATCAGCTTCTGGCTTGAAATATCATAAAAAAATATTTTTTCTACTTCATCTCCAAGAAAATCAATCCTTGCAGGATTCTCGCCAGCTATATCAAAAATGTCAACGACTTCTCCTCTTATACTGAATTCTCCTCTATCATAAACCCTGTGTACCCTCTCGTAACCGCTGTCAGTAAATTTGGATATCAACTGGTCCCTATCATATTCACCGCCAGCCAATATTTTTATACTTTCCAGTCTATCTACTTTGGATTCTGGCATTAAATTTAGCAAAGAATTGCTGGTAGCAATAACAAAAAATGGACTGGTGGAACTATTAATATTCGATAAGTTTTTAACGATATTAAGCCTTCTTGTAAGGTTTTCTGCGGCAGTAATTTTATTTTTATAGAAAATGCTATTTCCAAGACTGGGGAAATTAAATATTTTAACCTCTGGAATAGTACAATTTATTTCTTTTTCCAGCTCACAAGCTCTCTCCAGGGTCGATGTAATTACCAGAACCGGTATATTAAAAGACTTTAAAAAAGCACTTATTATAAAAGGCCAGATATTCTCATCAGCAATCAAGGTATCAAGATTGACACCTTCACCTTTTTTATCTTCAGCATTTGCTCTTTCATATTTTTCTATAAACTGCTGCCACTGCTTTTCACTTGTAAAATTTTCTAAAAACATTGCCATAGCTAATATTTTAAAACCGTTGTCAAGAATGATTATATAAGAAAATAATTAAAATATCCTTTCAGGGTGCAAGCATTAATTCTCTTCATAAATTCTGGACGATTAGAAAAATTAAAAAATTTTATAAGGAAAAATAGAGAACTAAAAAGATAAAAGGAAATCAAGCACAATTAATCAGAAGTGTAAAATAAAAACAAGGTAAAGGGCAAAAATACAGGCGTTTTTAGTTATATTTATTCATAGCATATTCAATACCTTCTGTCAGGTAATCCCTTATGATATCTGTTGACCTCTGTACACTGATTTCAACTTCTTCTCTTTCATTTTTACCAAACTCGTCAAGCACGTAATCTGCTGCATCCTGCCTGCCCGGGGGCCTCCCTATGCCAAACCGGAGCCTGTCAAAATCATAGTTCCTCAGTTTATCTGCTATTGATTCCAGGCCTTTATGTCCGCCAGTACTGCCACCCATCTTCAACCTGATCTCTCCAAATCCAATATCCATATCATCATGGATCACAAGCATTGAATTAATTTGCTTACGTAAGAAATTGTAGCACATAGCAACTGCAGTACCACTGCTATTCATATACGTTTGGGGTTTTAAAAGTATTAATTTCTTACCATCATATGAGGATTCAGTAACTGTTGAATTAAATTTCCGGTAACAGCTTTTTTTCTCAAGACTATCTGCAAACTTATCAATAATTTTGAAACCTATATTGTGTCTTGTAAATTCATAGTCTTTCCCGGGATTGCCAAGACCAATAATTAAAATCATAATAATTATTTTTCCCTGGAACCTTTTTCTTCCGGATGTTCTTTTTCTTCTGCTAATTCTTCTTTTTCTTTACCGATAACCTCAGGCTCAACAACTTCCTCAGCCTCTTCCTCAGTAACCAATTCTTCTTCTTTTAGCTGGGTTGGATGAATTATTGAAACTACTACTTCTTCAGGGTCATTCAATATTTTTATTTTATCAGAAATATTAATATCTGAGACCCTAACCGTTACACCCATATCCAGATCTTTTATATCATATTCGATATACTCTGGAATATCTGCAGGAAAGCAGTAGATATGCAACTCCCTTAGGCCGTGCTGCAGAACACCGCCGCCCTCTTTAATTCCCACAGCTACTTCTTCATTGATAATATGGATAGGAATAGTAGTTTCAATTTCCTTCTCCATCTGTATTCTTAAAAAATCCACATTCAGAAATTCTCTAGTGATGGGATCTCTCTGAAATTCTTTTATTAAAACTGTTTCTTTCTTATTCTTTTTTGCACCATCTATATGCATATCAAAAATTAGGCTGTAAATGCTTCTGCCTTTTAACAGGCCTTTAAATTCTTTTTCCCTTATCTTAACACTAACTGGCTCTTCTTTTAAACCATATACAACTGCAGGTATATAATTTTTATTTCTTAATCTTCTTGATGCATTACTTTTTATCTCACTATCATTTCTTTTTTCTACCGCCAAAGCTATATTTTCCATCTATTGCTGCACCTACCTTTATGTTTACAAATTAAACTAAACCTTCACCCTTAAACAACTCGCTTACAGACTTGTAATAATAAACTTTTTTTATGGTTTTTGCAAGCAGAGGTGCAATGGAAAGAACTTTTATCTTATCAGATTTACATTCTTTATTTAATGGAATAGTATCCATCACTACTATCTCTTCAACTCTTGAATTTTCAAATTCTTCTATAGCATTACCCGAAAAAATAGGATGAGTCGCACCAATATAAACTTTCTTTACCCTATGTCTTATTAACATATCAATAGCTTTTAGTATTGTACCGCCGGTATCTATCATATCATCAAAAATTATGACCTCTTTTCCTTCTACATCTCCTACTATGTGTTCTATTTCCGCCATATTAGGAGCAGGCCTTCTTTTATCCAGTATGGCAAGAGGAAAATGAAGTCTTTTAGCAAAAATACTTGCTCTTTTTACACCTCCTACATCAGGACTTACCACTACACCATTCTTAATTTCTTTCTCTTTAAAATACTTGGCTATTATAGGTATGGCAGTAACGTGGTCTACCGGTACATCAAAGAAACCCTGAATAGTAGCAGAGTGCAGGTCAACAAGTATAGCCCTATCCATTCCTGCTACTGAAAGCAAATTAGCAAATAATTTTGCACTTATTGATTCCCTCCCTTCTGCTTTTTTATCCTGACGCGCATATCCATAATGAGGAATCACAGCATTTATCACCCCCGCAGATGCCCTTTTCAGGGCATCTATCATTATGAGTAATTCCATTATATTATCACTTACAGGTTCACAGCATGTTTGCACCACAAATACATCTGCGCCCCTTACACTTTCATCAAACTTTACATATATCTCACCGTTTTTAAATTTAGTTCTGGTAACTTTTCCGGCATTTATTCCAAGTCCCTCTGCAATCTTATCTGTCAGACCAGGATAAGATGACCCTGAAAAGAGCATCATTCTTTTATTGCTTTTATTATATTTCATACCCGCCTGCCTTAAATTATTTATTCCTTTGTATTTTTTAATTTTTTTCTATTTCTATACCTGACAGCACCATCTTTTATATTTTTTTGCTCCCCACGCTCTATTGCCAGAGAATTTGAAGGAACATCCTGATATATAACCGACCCTGCGGCAATAATAGCTCCCTTTCCTATTTTAACCGGAGCTATAAGCATTGTGTCCGAGCCAATGAACACATCATCTCCAATAATAGTTTTACTTTTCTTAAAACCATCATAATTAACCGTAACTGATGATGCGCCAATATTTACTCCTGATCCAATTTCTGTATCTCCTATATAGCTTAAGTGAGGAACCTTACTTCCCCGGGCAATCTCAGATTTTTTAATTTCACAAAATGCTCCAATTTTCACATTGGACCCGGTCACAGTACCGGGTCTTATGTAGCTGTAGGGACCTATATTATTGTTATCTCCAATAACAGAACCGAGTATAACCGAGGCATTTATCCTGGTGCCTTCACCTATATCGGTATCCATAACCTGACAAAAAGGACCTACTGTAGAGTTCTTTCCAATCCTGGTTTTACCTTTGATAAAACATGAAGGTTCAATGATTACATCTTTATCTATAACTACAGAGCTTTCAATATAACATGAACCAGAATCCCTTATAGTTACCCCGTTTTTCATTAAACTTTCATTAATTTTCCTTTGCATAATATTTTCTACTTCGGAAAGCTGTAATCTATCATTTATACCCATAACCTCTAAATAGTCTGGAGTTTTAAAACAGTTTACTTTTTTGCCATTTTTAATAAGCATTTCAATAATATCTGTCAAATAGTACTCTTTTTGGGTATTTTTGGTGTTAATCTTTTCAATATTCTCAAATAAAGATTTTGTATCAAAACAATAAATAGAAGAATTTACTTCGCATATTTTTCTCTCTTCAGGGCTGGCATCAGTTTCCTCAACAATCCTTATTATATTTTCATTTCTGTCTTTTATAATTCTCCCATATCCTTCCGGATCAGGAACTATAGAAGTAATCACACAGACTGCGCTTCCGGAATTGATTTTATTTTCAACCAATTTCCTTAAGGTTTCTATATTAACCAATGGACTATCTCCGGGTAGTATTAAAATATTCTTTCCAAAATCCTCTCCCTTTCTTCTTTTTATCATACAAACAGCATGAGCAGTACCCAGCTGATTTTCCTGGGTAACAGTTTTAGTTTGAGGAAAATTATTTTTTATATATTCGCTAACCAGTTCCTTCTCGTAGCCTACAACTGTAAATATATTTTTAGGATTTAATTTACTGACTAGAGATAGCATATAAAAGAGTATTGGTTGACCTAATATTTGATGAAGTACTTTAGGAATTTCTGACTTCATTCTCTTGCTTTTACCAGCAGCTAAAATAACCACGCTTAAATCTTTAGAAAAATTCATTTCTTAATAAGATTCCTACCAAAGATTTTATAATATCATTAATAATACTAATAAGATTGTAACATAAAAAATATATTTATCTAAGCATTACTCTACAAATTTTCCACTGCTAATTTCCTTTGAAATAATATTAAAACCAGGTCCAAAATAGACTTCAATATATATGATATTATTACATTTCTCTCCAAGTATTTCCTTTCTTAAGAAATACTCTGCACCTGGCTGGCTTTCACCCTCAGAAACTCTGGATATGTCGCTATCCTTTCTTGCTCTTACTGTAATTTTTTCACCGCATTTGTTACATCTGACCGTGAAAGTAATAAACTTAGAGGCAGTGTCTCCTGCCGGTACAGTAAAAATCTTTTTTAAATTTTCTAAAAAACCACCCATTTCAGTTCCTTTCCTATTTTTTGTCAAATACTCTTTATCATTAAATTATTTTACCTTAACTGGCCTTATTCGTGAAATGGTTTTTTAATATTATTAAATAGGTTAATAAAAAAAAGACACATTATGCCTATTCTTCAAAGGGTTTTTATGAATTTCTTTTTAGTGTTAAAATTTTTCGTATAGGTAAATGAATGAAATAAATAAAGAAAGGAAGCTAAAAAATCAGGCCTGTGCACCTCTGCGTTTATAAGACAGGCTATTATATAAGCAAGTTCTTATTAATTTACGAATTTAAACTAACCTTATAATAAACAGGGTTATATCGTGGTTCTGGAATCTTTTTACCAATTTCCTTTGCAGTTTCTATCCATAACCTTTTTGCTATATTTATAATTGCCCTTAGAGCAGGAGGCAACTTTCAGAAACTACTGAAATTTACAAACGAAAGAATGTAGATACCCACGCACTAAAGTGCGTGGCACTTACTTAAATCCAAGCTTCGCTTGGTAGATGTCTACATTCACCCACGCACTGAAGTGCGTGGAACTCTGCCCGCTGCGGCGGGTTATTAGACCAACCAGTAAAAAAGAGTTTTTTACTGGTTGGGTGCTTTTATTTTTCTAATATTATACTTCTTAATTCAGCAGCTTTTTCCTCCGGCAGAGTATCATTTATAAATGTCCCTGCCCCCAACTCGCACCCTG
>PEXF01000135.1 GCA_002779205.1 Candidatus Hydromicrobium americanum | reverse complement strand
TTCCAATAAGGGGTTTGGGGATTCCCCAATATGGCAAAGTGTAATACGTTTGCGTATCTTGCCTCCTTATTAAATACTAAATGGGGTAGTGGATTTTTTTTGGTACTGTAGCCTGTGCAATGTGTGTTACGTTTCCATATCTGCCTACTAAATAGGGTAGTTACCTGTGTGGGCTGTTGGAGACTGGACTGCTAAAAGGCAAGTTTTCAATAAATGCACAGGTTGTAATTTTAACAGGTTTATAAAATAAAGTATAACAGGGGCTTTTTTAAAATGAGCCGTGCGCGAATTTAAAAATGGGGGTTAGGGGCGTGGGGTTAAAGAAAGTATCTGCCTTATCTTTTTATATCCTGGTTCTAGTTTTTGGTATTCTTTTTTAAATTCCGGATCTCTTAAAAGTTCCCTTTTAAATTCTTCCCATTCCATAATTTATTTACTCATCTCCCCTCTCCGGACCGCACCCCACATATAGTATAAATTTAGAAGATATCCAGCTGGACCTCATACTACATACTGTACCCAGCGGGCCCACAGATAATACCACATACAGTAATAGCTCACCGAGGTCATTATTTTTACCGGGAAACCTATTACACAAATCTACCTTTCTTATTATTTGCGTCTGAACTACCTCTTTTTAATCTTTCCAGTAAATCAGCATCACTTTTTTTATTTTTTTCTTTCTGATTTTTTTGGGTTAGTTTTTTCTTTCTTCTTAAATCAATTATCTGGCTTTTTATTTTATATTCCAGCTCCAATTTGTCATACTCTTCTTTTAGCTTGGGATTCTCTTTAAAGCGTTTCTTTTTAAATTCTTCTCATTCCATAATTTATTCACTTCAGCTTAATAACTAATCCTTTTTCAAAAACATCAGCTATTCGTGACAAAGTATCTATAGAGAAATTTTCATGTCCATTCTCAATCTTTGAGATATACTGCTGCACTGTCCCTAGTTTTTTTGCTATATCTTCTTGAGTATATCCTGACTTCATTCGTATATCCCTAATCTGCTGGGCCAGTTTCATTCTTTCCGGGGAAATCTTAAATTCCTGGGGTTCTCTGAGCTTAATCCCACGTCCTTTTAATTCTTCACGGGTCCGTTCAAATATTGTCTGCCAGAAGAGCACCTTATCTTTAAGCCAGCTGTCCTTTCTCATTTGCTTCTTTATAGTCGGCCACTTCTTACAGAAAGTTACCTTATCAATAATACTGAAAGCTGTCTTAGGGGAGCTGACCCGGGAAAATAGTTTTTCTGCATGGATATAAAATTTAGGATTGCCCGCATCCTTTAAAATTTTTCTTACCTCCCTTTCTCCAAGACGGCTGTCCCACAGCCAGTTTGTTTTCATATCTTATCACCTCGAATTAGCCTCTCCGGTATTCTCTTTAAAATCTCATCATCCAAAAGTGTTATTACTCTTACAGTATCTACTTCCGGAACTAAATCCATTAGCTCAATTTTTAACCTCATCCGGTTAAATCCCCTGTACCAGGCAACAAGGGCTTCTGCTTTACCGTATGGAAAATATTTAAAGAAAAATTCTGACAGTGCCCTGTGATGTTCTGATAAATAGTAGAGATCAAATAAGTCTTTTACACTCTGGCGGCCGGCACTAATTATTCTGCCGGTGGTATCTAGTTTTTTGGCTGTTCCTATACATGCAGATATTTTTCTGCAGTAGATATCTTCCAGGCAGTGTATCCCGTTTTTTATTCTCTTAATGTTCTTTAAGAAATCCTGGACAAAATCTATCTTTAAAACACACCGCCTCTTAAGGCCTAAAGAATAAACCTTCATAGGTATTAGCCTGGGGTCGTCCTGCTCAGCCTCTAACTTAAAGTCAAAACCGCTTTCTTTAGAAACAAAGCTCATTATCCTATCCGGGTCCTCTTTTCTGTAGTCCTGGGTAAAAAAATCCAGGTCCTGAGAAAACCTGTGGTCGAAATAAAAAGACAAGGCTGTTCCTCCGGTAAGATAGTATCTTTTAAATTTACCTGTCACAAGCCCGGCTATTTTTCTTTGCTCACTTTTAATATAAGAAATTTTACCTTTCATCTTTCACTCTCAAAATAACTATACTACTTATAAGTAGTATCTGTCAATAAAAAATTAAATTTTTAACTTACCAGCCTCCTGGCTTTAGTGATTTAAGGTGCCGGCTTAGGCCCCTGGATATGGGTCCTTTAAAATATGTGATTTGAGAGGTTTAAATCTGTTAGCCAGGGAAATCTATTAAGTGATATTTTTACAGCTTCTATCAGGCAGTTTTTTGCGTCTTAAGCTATAATCGTGAATACTTTCATTCCGTTTTCTATATCTATGTTTGCCAGGGTGATATAGATGGTTGTTGTACCTGGTTTGATAAGAAAATTTATTATAAATTTAGGCCTACTAGTGCAATGGTAAAACTTTAAAAAAGTAACGAATTCTGTCTCCAAACCAGGTAACGGATCCTGGAAGAGATAAAGCTTTATTTTGATAAACCTGAAGACAAAAAATCACTGTAAAAAGCAACGGATTTTGGAAAATACTAATTACCTATATCATAGAAACAGAGCCGCTTTTGATACTACATACCCTGTTTTAGCAAATGATGCAATCTGCAGCTTGATTTTGGTATCGATATAGGGATTTAGCCCCTCCGGAAAACTCCGGGGGCAGCTCATCATATTGTGGCCAATTCATAGTGTTTAGAACTTTGTGAGGTTGGCTCACCACCAGCGAACCAGACGGGTGGTTGATAATTTGTGATTCCATTTAGTTAAAGACCAAAATATTTAAACTTCTTTCTATTCATTTTCTAATTCGCGTTTGAATAAAATCGTAGAAATCCAACCATAATCATTAAATAATACACTAACAGTCTCCCGTCCATCCTTGCCTGCTTCCGCAAGAAAATCTGTTATGAATATTCCTTGTACTTCTGTAGTTCCTCCCAAAAAGGTTCTTTTCGAATACTCAAAATTTTCGGCCTGAACTCCATTTATATGACTTAATTTCCTATCAACAAAATCAGTGAGCATATATTCCCATTTTTTCATTTTTTATCCTTTCTTAATTTCTTAGGTTCTATTTTTTCAAAAGCTTTTGGTTTGTTAAAATTTTCCGCATTGCTCATTTTTGTTTTAATGTCGTTTTCCACTTCTTCACTGTTCCAGGCCATCTTTCTTGAAAGCTCCCGGATACTTTCAGCAGTGCTAATAGGTCTGCTCATTTCGGTTAACCTAATCAGCAGGGGTTCTTGGCCTTTTTGTATCTGGGTAGTCTTTGTTTGATTTTATTCATATGTTTATTAAAAAATAAAAAATAAACGAATTTTCTATTCATTGGCAGGCATTAAAGAAACAGGAATTTTTGTTTCCTCTGTTGTTATGGATAAAAAATTATCTGAGGCTGTTTGTAGATAGCCTGTTGCCTCTCTTAAACTCCCACCTTCATTCCCTTGGACCATACAAAGACACATGGCAATTGAAAACTCATTTGAATTAAAATTTTGATTTCCAGTTTCGCTATCAATTTGAAATATTTCTAAGAATTTTTTTTCAATAATTTCCCCAAATGGCATTCCAATTTTAATATTTGTAATTAAGGGTAACAGCGGTTCTAATTTTTTTTGTAGATCTTCAGGTAATAAATTTATACCATTAACAGCTATTGCTAATTCCACAGAATCAATTTTATTATCTTTAAAACTGATAGTTTTAACGTTAGTGTCAACCAGATTAAAAAAACTGAAAAAAAAGGAACCGTCAGGGCCATGGGTTATAGAATGGCCATTTCTTATCCTGAAATCATCCGAATTTACTGGTGATAATAATACTGACCCTAAGGGGATGTTGGAAACTAAAAATAATTTTGGTGGCTCCCAGCTAATCTTTTGTGTAGTCTCAGAAAACTTTAAAGAATCATCTTCTGCTTCTTTTATTTTTATCCCTTTAGCTTTTTGTAAATCAAAAGGCAAAGGATATCTAAATTCTTTGTCTTCTTCCATAATCTTTTTCTGCATGTACTCAATCACTTCTGGCCTTAAGGCAATGGAGTCTTCCATTTGTCCATTCAGTTCAAAAGCATCGATGATGTATTGTCCAATCTTGGTTTTGGCTTCTACCCCATAAGGGTTACCTTCTAAGGCAATAATTTCTCCAGTTTGCGGATTAGCCTCTGAACCCTCTGGGAGAGTAAAAATACTACCTTTGTATTCAACCGTCTGTGGTGTGGTTTCGGTGGGAACAGTGGTTTCTTGATTTGTGGTTGGTGGGGTTGTTTTGTTGGTTTCTTCTTTGGTCTCAGAAGGTATTATAACTTCGCCTTTTTCTTCTTCCTCCTGTTGCTGTTCCTCAACAGCCGGCGCTTCTTTACAGGCTGCAAGGGAAACAGTAAAAGTAATTACTAATAAAACTGTAATAATAACTTTAAATACCTTAATTATTTCCTTTTTAATTTTAAGATTAGCTTCTTTCTTTATGTTTTTCATTCATTTACACTGTGCGGAAAATTTTAACACTAAAAAGCAATTTATAAAAACCCTTTGAAAGATTTCATTCCATTTTCTACATCTATATTTGCCAGGGTGATGTAAATTGTAGTTGTGCTTATGTCTGAGTGCCCCAGGATTCGTCTCAGTGTCTCTATGTCTTTTGTCTGCCTGTAGTATTCGGTGGCGAATGTGTGTCTTAGGGTATGTGGGCTTATAATCTTATCTATCTTTGCTTTTCGGCCATATCTTTTTATCATGTCGCATAGATACCGGTTACTTAACTGGCCGCCTTTTATTGTAGTAAAAAAATACTTTGTTCCTTTAGGTTTCCTGCCCTTCCACTGCCTTAAGGTTTCTTCAATCCCGGCCGGGATAACCAGGTCCCTGTCCACTCCACCTTTGCCATTAACAATTCTTAGTTTCCTGCTGGTAAGATTAATGCTGCCAGGCTTTAGATCTGTTATCTCTGATACCCTAAGTCCCATATTTAACATTACAAGAATAATAGCTTTATTGCGTA
>PEXF01000103.1 GCA_002779205.1 Candidatus Hydromicrobium americanum | reverse complement strand
TGAAAGAAAGGCGATGGTATCAGCCATACCCTTAATTATTTGCCAGTCCTCTGGCAAAAGTAGTTCTTTAGCTCTTGCAAGCACTTCTTCAAGCTGTTTAGGTGTTATATCAATTCGCTTTGGTATATTCAAGATTTGCCCCCAAGTAGTATTTTTCTAAAATCCTTTGATAAGGGATATCCATAAATTGCTTTAATTGAGCGGTTTGGTATTTTATCTTTGCTGTCTTTTCCAAGTCCTTTAGTATCTCCAAGATAGACCCAGCCTGCTGCTTTGTAGCAGGTGCCAAAAAATCTAGTCTTATCTATAAATGTTTCAATATAGTAGACTGGATGATTGTATATTTTCTGCCAGTCAGCCGAAATAATCTTTGCAACTCTTGATAGTATATGTGAAGCAAGATATTTAACATTTATCCAGGGAAGTATTAAAAATCTTGTATTGTAACAGATAAGGTGGATATTTTTGCCTCTGGTATCCTGATCCCAGCCGATAAACCTGTCCCTTGGGCCAATATGTCTGGGGGCAGAGGAGAAGGCAAGGCAGGCTATGGGCTTATCTTTTGCAAATGCCATATACTTTAAGTGCTCACCCACCGGCCGGGTATAACCCAGGTAGTGGTGCTCTTCTATTAAGCTGTTAAATAGGATCTCATACCTGCTTCTTCTAACCTGGATAAAATCTAAGGGAAGTATATTTTTTAATTTTGCTTTTAGGGAGGTTTTATCTATTTCTACTAAAGGCGGCTTCTTTTTCCTGGTAAGGGGACTGGGTACTTTTCCCTTTCTGGGGGGTAGTTTAATGTATCCTGCCCTATGTAGGGAAAGCATATAGCTTCTTGCCACCATATCCCGCAGGCACCCATTAGGCTGTACCCAGCCTGCTATTTTACAAAACTTTTTAGACAGGGCGTGCCTGCTATCCTCTGGGTTTTGAAGCATAAGCTTTTTAATCAGCTCTACATCTTTTGTGGTAGCCATCCGACCACGATATTTTAGATCCAGTTTCATAATGGGTAAAACTGTAGCATAAATTTTATGAGAACGCAAGTGTTTTTTTAAATTTTTTTAAAAATTAATTTGGAATTTTTTTCCACAGAGGAGCAGTGGGGGTAGCAGGATTCCTATTCCATATTAGTAGTAGCAGCTGGCTTGCTTCCAAAGTATTGGCCCTAGAATCACTTAGGTTGGGCCACCACCTAAAGCGCCCTTTTGAAAGTCTTTTTTGACACAGCCAAAACCCTTGGCCGTCATATACAAGTATCTTAATAGATGTTTTTTTCTTGTTTGTAAACACAAACAGGTATCCTGAAAATGGATCGGCCTCTAAAATATTTCTACACACTGCAGCCAGTCCATCTATTCCTTTTCTAAAATCTACAGGATAAGTTGCAAGAAGTATATGCATATGAGGAGTAATTGTTATCATATTACTGGCAGAACGATTTAATAAGTTTTGTTATATCAAAGCTTTCTTTAAGGCAAATTCTCATCCTACATCCTCTTTTATTTTCAATATCAACTGTTATATCAGATAAAAGTGGCTGGCTGTATTTAAGTTCAACAAAGGAAGGAAGCTTTTCTTTAACTTTATTTTTAGAAATTGGGGGACCGTATATATGTTCTTTTAAGCTTGCATATCTTAAGCGAAGTACTTTAGATACCGTTGCTATCGAATGCGCTCTTGCAAGCTCTGCTGCAGCTTGCCAGAGTTCTTTTGGTATTGGTTCACGTTTGTTTGTCTTATTTTTTCTCCAGTTCTCAAGTTGGGATCTAATTTCCTCAAGATTTGGCTTAGCGGTAAGTATTGGTTGTTGCTCCATCGGTTATCCTTTCGTTTTTGTTTTTAATAACCGATGTTAACAAAATTTAAAATCTATTTCATTCATGCTTGCCGAAAGGACACCTATGAGAGAAGAAATGAGAAAAGATGAATATATATTTTTAATTGGACAGGATGTAGGACCTTATGGAGGAGAGCACCGTGTAAGCGGTGATTTACATTCAGAATTTGGTGAGTGGAGAGTAAAAGATGCTCCTATATCCGAACAAGGTATTATAGGCTGTGCTTTGGGGGCTTCAATAACAGGATGTAGAGCTATTGCTGAGATACCTTTTATGGATTTTATAATGCTGCCCATGGATCAGATATGTAACCAAGCAGCAAAATATCTTTATACATTTGGAGGCCAGGCCAGTGTTCCTGTAGTAATTAGAACCGCGATGGGTGGATACATCCGGGCAGCTGAGCAGCATTCACAGTGTTTGGAGGCATGGTTTACACATATTCCTGGACTTAAAGTGGTCATTCCTTCAACTCATTATGATGTAAAGGGGCTGCTAAAAACTGCAATTCGTGATAATAACCCAGTTATATTTATTGAACATAAGCATTTGTATCCAATGAAAGGGGAGATTCCTGAAGAAGAATATACTATACCTTTAGGAGTTGCTGACATTAAAAAAAAGGGAAGCGATGTTAGTGTGATTGCAACGTCGTATATGGTACATAAAGCTTTAAATGTTGCAAATAAATTAGAAAAAGAAGGAATATCGGTTGAGGTAGTTGATCCCAGAACATTAGTACCATTGGATAAAGAGACAATTTTAAAATCAGTTAAGAAGACATCAAGAGCAATAATAGTTCATGAAGCACCTCTAAGAGGAGGAATAGGTGGAGAGATTGCTGCAATAATAGCGGATGAAGGATTCGAATACTTAGATGCTCCTATAAAGAGAATTGGGGCAAAGGATGCTCCTATACCTTTCCCATCAGTATTAGAAGACTTTATTCTTCCCAGCGAGGCTGATATTGAAAGGACTATTAAAGAACTATTATAGAAAATATTTTATTTGTTTAGAAATTATTTAATCTATTTAGGAGGTGTTTTTATAGCTTTGGTAATTTTTTAGCCTGGGAATTATAAAATAAAAATATAGATAAAAATATTGGTATATTTTACTGTCCATGTCATTAAAGGGAAGAGGGAAGGCTAAATGGAGGAAGAGAAGGTAGTAGAGCTTATTAAATTGGATAAAAAAAATGGGAATATTTAAAACGATACTATGGAGTTGCAAGTAAATTTTATGATATAAAGGGTGGAGTAGTAAGCGATGAAGAGATCGAGGAAAGAGGGAGGTTGTAAACCTGAGGGTAATCTTGTTGATGGCTATAGATTTAATCCTGGGTTGGTGGTTTTGTTGGATAGAGAAGTTATTTTGGTTCTGTATATACTAAAGGAACAGAAACCCTGTTGTATAATGTAAAAAATAGTTCCAGCAATACAATTTAGGATATAATATTAGTTAATGAAAATGGGGTGGTACAATGCTGGGGAGAAATGACACAGATTGAGCCAATTAGGGAAGATGTAGAGAAATATAAGAAAATATATGAGGTATATAAATCTTTATATAGAGATTTAAAAGAGGATTTTAGGATATCAAATATATTATGTTAATTTATTAATAGAGGATAATGAAATTAAAAACATTAATTGTTTATTATTCTGAACATCATGGAAATACTAAAAAGGTTGCCAGAGCAATGGCAGAAGTTTTAAATGCAAAATTATTAAAAACACAAGATATTGATTTAGGCATTATTAGTCAACATGATTTAATTGGTTTTGGCTCTGGTATATATTGGGGTAGGCATCATAAACAGTTATTTGATATCATAGACAGATTACCAAATCAAATATATAAAAAAGCATTTATTTTTTCAACTAGTGGTGCAGCTAATAAAAGTATGAGTTTTCATGAACATTTAAAATCGAAGTTGTCGAAAAAAGGTTTTGAAATCATTGGTGAATTTTCCTGTTTAGGTTTTGATACTGCAATATCTGAAAGTGGAATAAATAAAGGTAAGCCTAATGATAAAGATTTAAACAAAGCAAAAGAATTTGCACTAAATCTTTTGTCAAAATAAATCTTTTCGTAGATTATACTAGGAATGATTTTTTAAAGATTTTTTGTCATTTACAAAAAGTGATGTATAAAAATAAGGTAAATTTGTAAAAAATCAAATTGAGAATGAGAAATATCCTGAAGAATGGTTATAAATTTAACTCAATTAATTTAGAGTTGAGTTAAATAATCATAATTTAAGAGAAATCAAGTAATTTTGTTAATAGGAGGAAGGTTAAATGCAAGCATTAAGAAAATTAAAAGAAGGGAAAGGCAACCTTGCCATAGAGGAAGTTCCAATACCTGAAATTAAACCTCATGAAGTATTAATGAAGGTTTGGGCAGCTGGAGTATGTGGAAGTGACCTATTGATAGAAGATGACAAACACTTTTATAAAGCTCCAGTTACACTTGCACATGAATTTTCAGGAGTGGCTTATAAGGTTGGTAAAGATGTGAAAAATATAAAAGAAGGCGATCATATAGTTGGAGATATTGAAACTGAAACAGGTTGGCTTGGTGTTACAAGAGATGGTGCTTATGCTCCATATATGTCTATGCCTGAGAGTGTATGTTATAAAGTACCAAAGGATCTTAATTTAGACTATGCAGCAATTACAGAGCCTGTTGTAGCAATAATTCACATAATGCAGGAAAGAACTGGTGTGAAGGCAGGGGATTTTGTTGTTATTGTAGGTCCAGGACCAATGGGTTTAATAGGAGTGCAATTTGCAAAAATAAGAGGAGCTTCAGAAGTTGCACTAATTGGACTAAAAAAAGATAAAAAGAGGCTTGAAGTTGGAAAGAAGTTAGGCGCTGATTATATACTATATTCAGATGAACACCCCGAAAAGACAGTGATGAAGTTGACGGACGGCAAGGGAGCTGATTATGTGCTTGAATGTTCTGGAGCTAAGGTTGGAGGTAATATTGTAGGTGTTCAGCATGCAATAGATTGTGCTAGAAGGGCTTACGAAGGTCCTGGAGGCAGAGGTGTAATTTCATTTATTAGCCTTTGGGGAGAAGAAATAACTTTAAAGCTAGATGAAGTATCATTAGGACAGTTGGATATCCATGGATGCTGGAGCTGGAATGGTTCAGAAACATGGATTAGAGCAGTTGATTTAATAACAAGAAATGTATTTAATTTTGATCCAATGATTACTAATAGATATGAATTAAGTGAATGGAAAAAAGCATTTCAAATGCTAAGAGAAGGGAGAGACATAAAGGCACTCATTTATCCAAATGGGAGAATTACTCAAGATGAATTTGACAAAAATCATATGAATTAAAATAAAAGCAATATGAATTAAATAAAATACAAAAACAACATATAGAAGTTGATGAGAAGTTTATAATATTTTTGAATTAGATATGTTTCTGAGGGTGGGGGGAAAGTCTTTTAAATT
>PEXF01000046.1:1975-5930 GCA_002779205.1 Candidatus Hydromicrobium americanum | reverse complement strand
TTATGGAATATAAAACAGAATCTCTTTTCTCTTGGATATACGAGAGAGATATTATCTTTGCTTGGAGTAAGAGGTGTTGGGTGGTATATGTTTGATTCAGATAACAATATAGCACGAATTCTAAGTGCAAGACTTCTCTATGGATATAATCCTGTATTTACTGTGGGATATGCGATTTCATCTTATTCAAGGCAATGGTGGAGTGGAAGGGAGTTTTACATAGTTTATCAGATTACTCCGGAGTGCAGAATTTTTGTGTTTAAAAGAGGGTGGTGGACAACAAGAGTGCATTATATAAATGCGGAGGGTGAAAAATATCTATCTTTATCAAGTAGCTTATCCTTAAATATTGTTCCGAAATTTAGCATAGGAGTCGACGGAATGTTCGGAGAACGTTTTTATTTTGTGGATGACAAGCTCTTGGTGGTAAACAACCGCCCTAATGTGGAGAAAGGAATAGCTGGTGTTAAAATAAGTTGCGGATTAACAAAGAATATTAGTTTAGTGCTGGATTTGAAAAAAGACTTCTTTAGGACATATAATATAAACTATTATGTGCTGGGTTTACAGATGGAATTTTAAATACAATAAATTGACCAGTTAATCGTTTTATATTTTGTAAGGGAAAGGAGAGATTATGTTTAGGAGATATGGAATTATGGCTTTATTGGTTATTGTTCCATTGTGGTGTTATTGCGAGGACTCTGTTCGGGTGATATTTAATTATAACGAAGGTATTCTAAAGGATGTAGTGGTTGAAGGTAGAGTCAAAGAGAAGAGATGGTTAGGTGTTTCGTTTTATCCTGCTACCTTTAAAGATGCTATGAAGGAAGGGTATCATCTGGTTCAAGAAATAAATAAAGGAAGCTTTAGAGCAGAATTCTTAATAGACAATAATATATTAGAGCGCTACAGCAGCTCTTATGAGATTGCACTATGGGATAAGAAAGTGCCATGTAAAAATGAAGACTCTTATTGGTGCAAGACTCGTGGATATACTCTTGAAGGACTTGCATTTTACCAGATGGGTTACTTTAATACTACTTGGAGAGAAAAATAAAGTGGAGTGCTCATCAGCACTGGAGTGCTCATCAGCACTGGGGGTCTTATGAACAACAACTATGAGCCTATGGCTCAATTCAAAAGGCTTGCTATTAGTGAGACAGGCTTCGTCTTTGACCCTCAAACAGGTTATAGTTATTTGGTCAACAATACAGGGGTTGAGATTCTAAATTGTCTAAAGAAAGAACTGAGCGAGAAGGAGATTATTGAACATATTACAAAAAATTATGATGTTGAAGAAGACCAAGTTGAACGAGATTACGAATCTTTCATACTTCGACTAAAGGACTACGGACTATATAAAGAAGAGTTGAAGGAAAATGGTGTCGAAAAGCAAAAAACAAAAGAGAAGTAGTTGGAAAGATAATCTTGTAATTGCAGTAACAGGATTAGCAACAGGTGAAAATCCACAGCCAGGCGTTCCTATCATAAGGAGTATCAGAAACGCAGGATTTGAAGGTAAGATAATAGGCCTTGTTTATGACCCACTTGAGGCTGGTATTTATGGCCCTAACTTGGCTGACGAAGTGTATGAGATGCCATACCCATCAGAAGGACCTGAATCTATAATAGCCCGACTGGAGCACATCAGGAAGCATACCAAGATTGATGTCCTAATTCCCACTCTTGACTCGGAAATTCTTCCATATGTCACGCTCGAAAAAAAACTCAAAACTTACGGAATCAATATGTACTTGCCAACAAGAGAACAGTTTATGATGCGTGATAAGACTAAGCTGGACAAGTTAAATGAGATGTTTAATATACCTACTCCCCATATGATACTGATAAGTGAAGTTAAACAGGTTTATGAAATACCTAATAAAATGAATTTACCTGTGATGGTAAAAGGAAGATTTTATGAAGCATATAAGGCGTATACTGTGGATGAGATTATTAAATATTTCAATAAGATTTGCACCGACTGGGGGTTGCCTATTATAATTCAGAAATTTTTACCAGGAGATGAATATAATATAGCAGCTATTGGGGATGGCAAAGGGGGGATTATTGGGGCAGTTCCCCAGAAAAAGACACTCATTACAGAGAAGGGCAAAGGGTTCGCAGCTGTGGTCGTTAAGGACCCTGCATTGGATGAATTCGCAAAGCATGTTATTAAGAGCTTGAAATGGCGCGGCCCATTGGAACTTGAGATTTTGAAGGCTCACAATGACAATAATTATTATCTGTTAGAGATGAATCCCAGGTTACCTGCCTGGGTGCGATTAGCAGAAGGGGCAGGACAGAATCTGCCTATGGCTTTGGTTAAATTGGCTTTGGGCAAAAAGGTCCCTCCAATGCCTCCATATAAAGTGGGACAGATGTTTATCAGACATAATGAAGATATAATCGTCCCTGTTTCTACTGTGGGTGAACTAACCTCAACCAGTGAATTGCACAACATTAGAATTACTCCAGTTAACCAAAGAATAGATAGTTTGTTAAATAATTAGGTAGTGTGAAAAATTTTTCGTGTTTTAATACTAAAAGTTTTAGTGCTTTAGTGTTTTTGTGGCAAATTAATCTTTATGAAAGAAACCACAGTGAACACAAAGACACAAATAACACTGTTAACCACAAGATTTCACAGGATTATCATAGAAAAAAATGAAACCACGAATAAACACGAATGAATACAAAGGGACGCTTTAATTTTTATTCGTGCTTTTTCGTGTGAATTCGTGGTTAGATGAAAATCTGTGTGTGAATAATTTGGGGAGTTCTATGTTCGCAGAATCCCACAGAGCCAACGACTTAATGTAGGGGCGGTTCGCGAACTGCCCCTACTCCCTGCCCGTTATTCTGGGCAACCGCAAGGGTTGCCCCTACATTATTTGAGGGTTGCCACTGCATTATTATTTGACCACAAATTATCATAAATTTTCTGACCCATTTCTAAACACACTCTACTTTATTTCAGTAGTGACACACTCATAACAATCATAGGGTAGGTTGAAGCCCTCGCTTCAACCTGAACTTTTTTATTTCAGTAGTTTCTTAATATCTTGAAGTGGAAGCTTGAAAAGTGGAGAGAGAAGCCCAAGTTCATACTTCAGTCCTCTTAACTTAAACAAATTTTTCCTGAAATCCCGATTTACCCAAAATTCAGTTAAGAGAAAAATTAGCCCCAGAGCGATGAAAATATCTGCTAAGTTTGTTGACCGCCCAGCAAATAAATTTATTTGCTGAGGGAGAAGGATAAAGTCTCTTACATATTTAAATACACTGATATCCAAGAAGTTCCCCAAAAACCCTCCTATAATGAACGAGAAAGAAATATAAGTAAGCCGACTCCTTCGGAATCTGAGCCAATAGAATCTGAAAAAAAGTTGTATTATAAACAAATCCACAAGCATAATCAAAATGACCAACCATCTGCGATAAGGTGTGAGCATGAAAATACCAAATAAATAGCCCTCACTTTTACAATAAGACAGCCCAAAGCTTTTTAACCGTAGGAACCCTGCATATTTGTTCCCTGCCAAATAAATCATTGAAAGCCATTTTGTGATTTGGTCTGCGAGGAATGTGAGGATGAAAAGTTTAAGTCTCAATTATCCTTATCGGTTAAGCACCAAATCCCAAGCACCAAAAAACAAACAATATCCAAATCCTAAATTATAAATTCTAAACCGTTTTGAATTTGATTATTGGAATTTGTTTGAGATTTGGGATTTCATCGTATGGGTAACCGTCCCGATAAATCCGAACCCCTTTTTGTTTGTAGAGACGCATTGCAATGCGTCTCTACTATTCTAATCTTATTGGCATCAGGAGGTAAGTAGTTTCTTCTTCCTGTTTTTCTGATTCTGACGAATCTGCAGATGTAATAATTGCAGCGGAGTTAGGGTCTTTAAATAAGAACTTTACCTCGTCTGACTCTATTTTCCCA
>PEXF01000046.1:0-1905 GCA_002779205.1 Candidatus Hydromicrobium americanum | reverse complement strand
CTTCTTTCGCTTCTCCAGTTTCACTCGTGGCTTCTACCGAGAGGGTATTTGATTTTAATTTGAGCTTTATAAGTCTGCTTATATCAGGAGTAAATACCAGTGCTCTCCGGATAGCCAGAGTAAGTTCATCTCTTGACACAACGAGCATTTTGTCGTTATCTTTTGGGATAACTGACTCATAAGGAGGAAAATCTCCTTCCATTAACCTTGACACTATTGCCATATCTTCAGAATAAAACCCAATTTTATTTTCTTCAAAAACTATTTCTATTCCATTTGTAAATCTCTGCATCTCATGCCATACCTTATTTGCCACAGTGAGATTTGCTATTTTCCCACCTTCCATCTTTCTTTTAAATAAAGCTAATTTATGCCCGTCTGTGGCTACAAGTCTAAATTCATCTTGCATTAGGTCAAGTAATCCACCTCCAAGAACACCACTCGTCTCTCCTGTGGAAGAGGCAAACATAACTTTATCAATTGCCCTTTGAAGAACCTTATAAGGAATGGTAACCTTTCTTTCTTTCCCGAGTTCAGGCAATGCTGGAAATTCTTCCTTCTCTACACCAGCCATCGTGAACTTCCCTTTCCCGCACTTAATTATGGCATGCAGATTGTCAACTTTAAATTCAAGAGTAGTAGATGGCAACTCTCTTGTAATGTTATATAAATCTTTCCCATTAAGAGCTATTGCCCCTTCTTTCTTAATCTCCGTAGTTCCTATTGCAGTGGCAAAGGTCTCAAGGTCTGTAGCACTCACATAAATTTTGCCATCCTTTGTTTCCAACAGAATATTTGAAAGTGCAGGTATTGTACTCTTAGTTGGAACAATCGGATATACTTTTGCTAATAAAGCATCTAAAAGCTCTTTATCTATTTTTAATTCCATTTGTCACCTCTCATCTTAACTTACATTATGATAATATTCCTCTCTAATCCCCTTGTCAACATTTTTTTTAAAATTCTATTTGACATTATTTATTTTTTATAATATATTAGTAGGGGCGATTCGCGAAACGCCCCTGCCAAAGGAGGAAAAAATGTATCTTTTTGCAATTATACTTATAGCTTTGTTTGCAATATTCGGTATCATCTTCGGAGTGCAAAATGCCGCACCAGTTGAAGTGCATTTTTTTGCTAATGAATTTACTGTCCCTCTTATGTTAGTGATGGTTATATCATTTGCAGGAGGAACAATACTCGCATTTATCCTTGCAGTTGTGGATGAGATAAAGCTCAGAGGACGGATAGGAAAACAGCAAAGAGAGGTTGATACTCTCAAAAAAGAACTTGGCACTCTCAAAACCATACCAACGCAAGAGGAGAAAAATGAAGATTGAAGAACTATTGCTTATAGAGAACAAAAAACAGGAAGAGTCTATACTGAGAAAAATCGTCCGGAAAGAGCCCACAAATGTTATTGCCTGCATCAAATTGGGCAATATTTTGAGAGAGAAAAGGCACTATACAGAAGCTCTGAAACTGCACCAGGTGTCACTTACAGGCACTCGCGATATTTCTTTGAGAAAGAAGCTTTATGTAAATATAATAAAGGATTACATAGACGCTGGGAATCCAGAATCTGCACTTAATTTTGCTAATGAACTGCAAAGAATAGTTCTATCTGATGTTGATGAGCTTAATTTTTTACTCTCAATTTATGAAGACCTCTCCAAATGGCAAAAGGCAATTCACTTAAAACAGAGAATCTTAAAGCTCTCAAAAAGCTCCAATGACCGTGAACTCGCAATTCTTTATGCATTCTGGGGAAATTCGTTAGTTGAGGAAGGTTCTAAAAGAGAGGCACTTAAGCGATTTAAAGAAGCACTGAAACTTGATAAATTTTGTCTCCCCGGGCTTCTTTTCATTGGAGATTTTTATTATGAAGATGGAAATATAGATGAA
>PEXF01000137.1 GCA_002779205.1 Candidatus Hydromicrobium americanum | reverse complement strand
TTTTTTTCCGTTAATTATTCTTGCTAATTGCATTTTTTACCTTTCATGTTTTAAACGGATTTGGACCTAACTTTTTTATTTCCTCTGTAAATTCATTCATTACCTGCGCAAACCTGGGACCTTCTGAAGCCGAAATCCATTCTAATCTAAATCTCCCATCTTCTATTCCAAAATCCTCTAACATAAGCCTGATTGCATCCGCTCTCTTCTCTGCCCTTAAATTGCCATCTATATAATGGCAATCCCCGATATGACATCCACATATTATGACACCATCGGCACCTTTTGTTAAGGCATCTATCACTAAATTTGGATGAATCATCCCCGAGCACATCACTCTTATTATACGGATATTAGTAGGATATTGCATCCTTGATATACCGGCTAAATCAGCTCCTGCGTATGAACACCAGTTACAACAGAATGCTAGAATCAACGGTTCAAACTCCGTATTTTTAATTTGTTCATTATTCATTGCTTTCCTTATTCTTAAATTTTAAGTATCCGCAGACTGCATAGCTGCTTCAACTTGTGCTGATATTTGTTCAAGTTTAAATCCTCTGACAAATATACCCTTTTTAGGACAGGTAGCCTGACAAACACCACATCCTTTACAAGCAGATTCATCCACCTCAACAGTTTTCTTTACTGCACCGTCCTTCATATATTCAATTAAAGCCAATGCATTATACGGACATGGATCAATACAATATGCGCATCCATCACAATTTTCATCTACCACGAAAGATATATTTGCTTCCAACTCTATATTGTCTTTAGAAAGTATAGTACTTGCCCGTGCTGCCGCTCCACAAGCCTGTGCAATACTTTCTTCAATTGATTTTGCTGAATGAGCAAGGCCACATAAAAAGACTCCTTCCGTAGCAAAATCAACCGGACGAAGTTTCATATGTGCTTCCAAAAAGAAATTGTCTTGATCTAATGGTACTTTTAACATTTGAGCAAGGTCTTTATTTTCTGGATGGGGTATAATTCCCGCAGACAGGACTAAAAGATCAGTGTTGATAGTAACCAGCCTATTAAGTATTGGATCAACTAAAGAAACTTTCAACACACCATTTTGTTTTGCTACCTCTGGTTTTTTATCCTCCTCATATCGAATAAAAATTACTCCCATCTGGCGCGCTTTGGTGTAATAGCTTTCTCTAAATCCGTACGTTCTCATATCTCTATAGAGAATAAATATATTTGTCTTCGGATTAATTTCTTTTATTTTCAAGGCATTTTTAACTGCTTCGGAACAGCACACTCTACTACAATAAGGATGCTTATCATCTCTTGAACCAACACACTGGATCATAACCGCTGTCTGACAATTGGCTAATTGGCTGCTTGATGACTGGTTATCCGGCTGCTTGCCATTTGCCGCTAACCATTCTTCCAGTTGGAGTTGAGTTATTACTTTTTCATCTTCACCATAGAGATATTCAGTTGGTTTGTATTCTTGAGCGCCAGTGGCAACAATTATTACTCCATGTTCAATTTCGTCGGATTTCCCCTTGCCTGTTTCTAATGTTGTTTTAAAGTTGCCAATAAATCCTTCTATATTTGATATCTTTGTATCAGTATAAAGATGAATCTTATCATTCTCTTTAACACGTCCAATTAGAGAATCCAGTTGTTCCTGTGTCTTTCCTCCGTTGAACAGAAAATGTATATTCTGGAGATTCCCACCTAGTTGTTTCTCTTTCTCTACCAGATACACCTCATAACCCTGCTCTGCAATCCCTAAGGCTGCGCTCATACCACTTAGCCCCCCACCAATAACCAGTGCTCTATTATTTACCTTGACTTTTCTCCTCTGTAACGGCTCCAATAAACGTACCTTAGCCACCGCCATTCGTACCAGGTCTTTTGCTTTTCGGGTTGCCTTTTCTGGCTCATGCATATGAACCCAGGAACACTGGTCTCGTATATTAGCCATTTCAAATAAGTAAGGATTAAGCTTTGCCTCGCGGATTGTATTCCTAAATAGAGGTTCATGTGTTCTGGGGGTACAGGAAGCAACAACTACCCGATTGAGATTATGCTTTTCAATCAAATTTTTAATCTTCTCCTGAGTATCATTTGAACAGGTATAAAGATTATTCTCAACATAAGCTACATCAGGTAAGGTTTTTGCATATTCCACTACTCCAGGAACATTTACTACACCGGCAATGTTTGTCCCGCAATGACAGACAAATACTCCAATACGCGGAGCCTGTCCTGTAACATCTTTTTCCGGAGGATATTCTTTAGTCTTAATTAAAGTACCCCGTACTTCAGAAAGAAGAGATAAAACCTTAGATGCTGCACCACCTGCCTGCACCACAGTTTCCGGTATATCTTTGGGTTCGGTAAATGGCCCACAAACAAATATTCCTTCTTTGCTGGATTCGACTGGTTTAAAAGGATCGGTCCAGCAAAAACCATGCTCATTAAGTTCAATTCCAAAATTACTATTCAGCTCTTTGGCAAGTCCCGGCGGCTGCATGCCAACAGATAAAACTACTAAATCATACTGGTCAGTTAACCTTTTCCCCTCATCAGTTACATAATTAATCTTAAGATTTTTTGTCTCCGCTATTTCTTCTACAGATGAGGGACGACATCTTATATATTTCACTCCCAGTTCCTTTGCTCTTTCATAATAAGCATCAAATCCTTTCCCGAAAGCACGCATGTCCATAAAATAGATATGACACTCTAATTCCTCGCCTGCATGCTCTTTCGCAATAATTGCTTCTTTAGTGGCATACATACAACATATTGAAGAACAATAATCTCTTTCTGTATCCCTTGAGCCTACGCATTGAATGAAAGCTATTTTTTTGGGGATAAGCTTATCTGAAGGTCTCAAAACTTTACCTTCGTACGGACCAGAAGCGCTTAATATTCTTTCAAATTCCAGTGCAGTAACAACATTAGAATAGTTTAAATAACCATATTCTAATTTTGCCCCTGCATCAAAAAGATCGTAACCTGGAGAAAAAATTATTGAACCAACTTTTAAATCAAGCTTTTCTTCTTTTTGATTATAATCAATAGCTCCTGCTTCACAAAATTCCTTACATATTTCACATTCATCGCGAAGCATATGGACACAATATCGGCTGTCAATAGTAGCTTTGTTGGGTATGGCCTGGGGATAAGGAATATATACTGCCGGTCTGGAATTTATACCCATATTATGTTCAAAAGGAATAGGGCGGGGGTTGTTTTTGCTTACTTCAGGAAGTTTAATTTTTCCTGTTGGACAGATAAAATCACAGGCACCACAAGCCTGACATACCTCAGAAGGTTTTCCAAAAGGTGAGGTTACTTCTCGTCTCGGGCCGCGACCTGAAAAACTTATGGCTGCTCTTCCCATTCGCTCCTCACACATCCTCACACATAGTCCACAAAGGGTGCAGTCCTTATTCTTGGATTTGATTCTTATTTTTTCAACACCTAATTCTCGGGCTAGATTTTTAATATCTTCCGAATCCGGACATCGTGCCAGCAATAGCTCTATCATTATTTTTCTTGTCTTTATAACTCTCTCCGAATCAGTCTGAACGACCATACCTTCCAGTGCCGGATAGGTGCAGGATGCATGAATTTCTGGAGATCCTTCACCCCGGCTTATTTCAACAAGACAAAGCCTGCAGGCACCATAGGGTGAAAGTGCCTTGTGTGAACATAGAGTTGGTATTTTTATTCCTAATTTCTCAGCAGCTTTAAGAACAGTTAATCCTTCTTCTACTTCAATTTTTTTACCATTTATAGTTAACGATATCATTTTTTAATCTCTTTCGTATCCAGACGATAACTTACATCATCTTTTTTATATTCAAAAATAAAATTTATATCAGGATTTGCAGTAATTAAAACTTTTAGCGATTTATTAACATCTCCTAGAGGTTTACGGTCAATGTGGCTGTAGCCAAAAGTGGCTTTAACCTTTGTTCCTTTACCTGGCTTTGATTTAATTTTAATACCTCCCCCGCTTTCTTTTGCTGACTGGACGAGTAGAGGAAGACCCAATCCAACTTTTCCTCTGTTTTTTGTTGTAAAAAATGGGTCCAACACATTTTTTAATGTCTTTTTATCCATACCTTTTCCATCATCAATTATTTCAATAGTAAGTAAATCCCTCTTTTTCTCCTCTACAATCTTTATTTCAATCTTTTTTGCACCGGCTCTAATTGAATTTTCTACTATATCCAGAATATGCAATGACAAATCCTCCATTTAACTAAATCATTACCTTTCTTCCATCTTCTCCGGATAAAGCTTTCTTAATTTCCCCTATACTTGCTTCTTTCATAAGAAAGATAGTAAAGCTTTTACCGATATCTCTTAAGAAATGGGCATCGGAAAAAGTAACCAGAGGGAAACCGTAAAGTTCCGGATTTATCCGCATGCCGGAAAACGAACTCGTTCGCTGTTTATAGTTTGGAGATAATTCCAGAGCATCCAAAATTAATCCTTCCGGAATAAACCCTAATTGAGAAATAATGCTAAAGCTCTCTCTATCAATATGGGAAGCAATACTCAGCCCACCTAAAGAACAGATTGTTTGCACAATTTCCTGTAAAGACAAATATGTCGCCCCAATCAAAAGTCTGCTACTGGAACCCGTGACTTCATCATTTTCATTAATTATAAGTTGTCTTCCAAAAACTTTCTCATCATTGAACCCTGATAATTTCTCATAAATAATTTCTTGAAACTTAAACAACTCCTGTACACTATCAAAAAGGGCAAGGATATGAACCTCCTCCTGCGATGTAGCTTCAATCCCACCAATAACTGCTATATCTTCCCTCTGTCCTATTTTTTGGGTTGCTATCACATTTTCTGCCGAGTTGTGGTCACATATTCCCACTATATCTAAATTATTCATTTTTGCCTGTTCAATTATTCTTCCTGGAAACATTTCTTCATCTGCACAGGGTGAAAGAGAAGTATGAATATGCAAATCTGCTTTAAATTCTCTTAACATCTATTCCTCTCTATCCTGAAGACTCCAGTCACCTTAATAATCTGTATAACTTACCGATTATTTCAAAAGCAGGAAGTTTAGTTACCATAATTGGTATATTTTCCTGCTCCGCTTTTTTTAATGTTTCGGCCTCCGGTTTTCTTCCATTAACTATTATAATTCCGGCCAGTTCCTTTAATGCAGCTACTCCAATAATATTCTGATGAATTTGCAAGGTAATCCAGATACTGTCTTTTTTTGCGCTTGCTATAACATCGCTCAATAAATCACTGGCATAGCCGCTGCTTACCTCTTTATCCAGATTAAGTACCTTAGATTTAACTTCAAGCTCCAACTCTTTAACTATCTGATGAAGTTTCATTTTCCCCCCACGTATAAATAATTATTTTTAATTTTGTTCCTT
>PEXF01000132.1:4945-5404 GCA_002779205.1 Candidatus Hydromicrobium americanum | reverse complement strand
ATAAGTCTGAATATTTCACAGGTAAATTCATACCAGGAGCAGCTTCCTGTATTGGTCATATGATAAATACCATATTTTTCAGTCTGTATCAGCTCAAAAAGCTTTTTTGCAACATCTATTGTACTGGTGGGAGTAACTATCTGATCATTTACCACCTTTATTTCTTTTTTATTCTCTGACAGTTTTATCATCTGCTCTACAAAATTTATATTTCCCTTACCTACACACCCTGCATGGCCGTAAAGTCCGCACAATCTTATTATGTAATATTTATCAAGGATATATTGCATCACCTGTTCCCCTGCCAGTTTGGATATGCCGTACAGGCTGAGCGGCCTTGCACAATCATCTTCTATATATGGCTTTTTCTTCTTTCCGTCAAATATATAATCAGTGCTGAAATGCATAAGAGGAACATCTATTTCCTTGCATATCATTGCCAGATTCTTGACTCCCATT
>PEXF01000132.1:3832-4817 GCA_002779205.1 Candidatus Hydromicrobium americanum | reverse complement strand
ATCAATATCCTTTAAACCTACCAGCCCCGCAAGCTCTATTCCTTTCTCTTTAAAATAACTATTTATATCAGTTCCGAGCTGGCCATCAACTCCGATAAGTGCAATTCTCACCATTAAATCTCCTGAAAGCTAATAATTTTTTACCGCACTAAAAATTTTAAAATAAAATAAATACAGATTTCAACCAGGATAAGCGTTGTATATGAAATCGCCAGCCAGATAATTTTTCTTCTTCTCCTGGTCAGAACAGTTACTCTTAAAATTTCTATAATAATTATTCCCAGTATGAAGAGGTAGGTAAATGTAAAATATTTATTGGAAAATAATTTACTGAAGAACTCAGAGAAGGGGCGCCTTTGGTACCAGTGTTTCATCTTAAGCTGGCTAAAGTAATCCTTTTCTATTCTGAATATATTATTTTCCGGATTTTCTAGAAATCCACCTACGTTTATCCTGGAAAGATCGTAGCCATCATTCATCTTTAAATCAAACTCCAGATAAGTGTGATCCTGGACATTAAAACTAAATCCGTCTGAGTAGTCCTGCCTGTCCAGAGTAGCTGAAAAATTAATTTTATCTTCCCCGACCTTAATTACGTCATTTTCTTCTTCCCACTCTTTTAACTTATATTCAGTTATTTTCCCATCGGTTGAAATTCCGCCGTCAAATTTTGAATCCTTACGGTCTGCACTCCACTCTACAAATATACTGCTGTCCTCTTCCCATATATAATAACCGTAACTGGCGCCGGAAATATAAAAATTTTTCCTGCATCCCGCAAGCAGTGGTAAAATCAAAGCTGCTAGAAAAACCAATATAATTATTTTTGCTGTAAAACTTATTCTTTTCATACTTCTTTAATTTTCCCTGTTTTTTAATTCATCTGACAGTATCTTTTTATTATCCTTATAAATCAAATATATCATCCATAACGATACCCCTGTGAAAATGCTTCTGAATATATTTACAAATTTGGCAGAGTCGT
>PEXF01000132.1:0-3807 GCA_002779205.1 Candidatus Hydromicrobium americanum | reverse complement strand
ACCAGTCAGATACACAAAATACTTATGATCTATAGGGGCAAAAACAAACTTGGTCACCAGATCTCCCCAGTATATTAATATCACCATAAGCAGAGCAAATTGAATCCAGTGATAATATAGAAGTGACTTTCTTCTCACAAAGATAATTATAAGAAAAGGAACTATCCAGATCATATACTGGGGATGAAAATAACAAATGCCGACATAAGCCAGATATATTATTGCGCAATAATTTAAGAGTATGTCAAAACTCTTCCTCTTTATATGCAGGAAGCTTAATATTATTACTATATATACTGCCACAAAAATAAAAATACTGCTATGAGAACCAATTACAAGTTCCAGCTTTGGCGACAGTAAATAATCAAAATGCTGAGTATTCAGCAGTGGAAATATCACACTTTTACCAAAATAAAAATATGAAAAAAATTCCACTGCTACCAGGCCGGAAACTCCTACCAGAGATAATATAATATAATCCTTTTTTGTGCGCACAAGATAAAATACAAGTATGGGAAGAATCATTACAGGGAAAAACCTTAAGGCTATACCAAAAGCAAGTACTATAATTGCCCAGTATTTTCTATCCTTCTTTGCCAGCAGTAGTGCAACCAGGATAGCAAGTACTCCGATAATATCGTGTCTGGCAAAGATATATAGTACAAATATTACTACAGGGTTGAATATCCAGTATTTAAAAACCCGCAGTTTATTTTCAGGTTCACCGTCAAAGGAAAGCCTCAAGATCAAGAACATACAGGCTATATCAAATATAAGATAGGGTATTTTAAAAAGGGTCAGCACAGTAAATACATTATAACTGCTGTTGAAACTGATCCAGGATATCCAGGTATCTTTCTCAAGCAGAACAGAAAATAACTGGTTTATTGCGGGGAATATGAACTTTATAATGAACAGATAGATACAGTGGATCATATTTGTCAGGAACTGCTGGTTATCAAATCCAAAATCACCAGTAGAAATTGTCTCAGCAGCTCTCTGATAAGTTGAGAGTAGATCTCTCTGGAAAAAAAACGGCAAAAAAATAAATCTAATTAACAGTCCTATTAGAAAATATCTGTAAAGAGTTCTCAATGATTTCTTATCTTCAAAAATCTCTTTTGTAACAATTAAACTTCCAATTTTTTTAAAAAATGTTTTCACTCTCATTATTCTAATTATAAGCCCTCTTTTATTCGGTTTCCTATTTTGATTTTCGAGGTCCATACTTTTATTGAGAGTCTTTCCCTTTCTTTTTTATCTGCCCTTTAGATAGTTAGAAATAAATCTTGAAGTCTGCCTGGGACCGCTTTTAAATAAGTGGTAAAAAAATCTCTTCACTAAATAGGAAACTCCTTTTTTACCTGTATTGATGTTATTTTTTTTTGATAAATCTTTAAACTCATAATTATCTATATATTCAATACCTTCTCTTTTCCTATAAGAACTTGGTATCGGATCTTTACAAAAAGCAATAAGTGGTTTACAAACTCTTTCCCAGGTGAAATCTTTTGAAATATCTGCTATATTATTTACGCAACTTCTATAAAACTTTTTATCGCCAGCGAGCTTAACTATAGCATCAAAAATATCATCTACACTACCATCCCGGGTAATGATCCCTAAACCCTTTTTTTCAACTATTTCACTCAGGTAATCACCTTCAGTGGAAATTATGGGCAAACCTACCCAAAGATAATCTAATATCCTGGTCCTGAATGAGAACCTGGTTTCAATATGTGCAGGGTGAGTAATTATTCCCACATCTGATTCTAAAAGATAATTTTGCCTTTCATCATATTTAATCCATCCAAAATTAAAAAAGACATTCTTATTATAAATATTCAATTTTTTTGCCAGATCAATAGTTTCATTTACCAGCTTCAATTCTTTTACCTGTGGGTTTGGGTGCTTTACACCCATAAAGAATAATTTAATATCATCTCTTACCTCAGCAATCTTAGCCATTGCTCTTATAAGGGTTAAAGGATCAAACCAGTTATAGATCCCTCCACCCCAGATTATTATAAAATCATCTTTTTTAATTCCACTAGTCTCACCTTTTAATATCTTTTTTGTATGGATAGGTTTATTAGTAGGTAATCCAAATGGCACCACATCTATCATTTTCTTTAGAGTTGGATCCTCATTATAAGAATAGGGATTAACTCTGTTTAGAGCTGCCAGCATGCCCAACCAGAAATCCCTTTGCCTTTCAGAAGCACAAATGAAAAAATCCCCATAATGTAATTGTTCATTAAAGATATAATAAATTGATTTGTGAATCTCTAACCTTTTTTTAATAGGTTCACCTTCATATTCAGCTAAAGTGGCAAGATTGTATGGATCATAAATATCTATAATTAAATATTTGCCAGATTTTTTTATACTTCCGTACTTAGAAAATGTCATTCCACCAGTTAATATAATATCAACATTCTTGATAATATCTCCCAGTTCTGAATCATTTCTAAATTGAACCATTTTAAATGCCTGCTCTAGTAAATCAACCTTATTTGGAACAGCTAAAATGACATTCATATGCTCGGATAAAACCTTAGCAAAATTCCAAACCCTTATTGCAGGACCAGCCATTTCTTCTGATACAACTTCACTTGAAACTATAAGAAGTGTCCTTTTAATCTCTTTTTCAAACACATCATAAATTCCCAGTGATTTCAATATATCAATTTGATTTTTTTGATAGTTCTTATCAGGAGAGACTGCCAGAAACTGCCCCTTAAAATATGTAAAAATTGCCTTGTCATCCCTTTTTCTTCTTCCCTGTATCTTCTGTCTTTTTTTAATAAGCTTTGGTAAATCATCAAAAAAATTCCTGACTGCCATCAGAGCGCTTAAGGATTCTTTTGATATTTTCTGGTCATTTATTTCTATTTTTTTAGGCCTGATAGTACTTAAATCATAATAATTCTTATAATCAAATTTAAAATCTATTAAAATCCTATTAAAGATGCTTGATAATGTACCGGAAAATACTTTTGCTAAATTACTATCATCATAATTTTTAAAAACAGAATAAAGTGAATTTCTTTCCTTAAGAAACCTCAGTTTATCTTCAGCGAATTCTTTTGAAGTACCGTGATGATAATGATATACAATAGATTTTGGAGAAAATATTACTTTGTATCCCAGAACCCACAGCCTCCAGCCAAAATCAACATCCTCATAATAAGCAAAAAAATCTTCATCAAATCCTTCAGCATCCAAGAATACCTCTCTATTTACCAGCATCGCTCCGCCATTTACAAAAGGAAGATACCTATAATCATTATAATTGTCTTTTTCTATAGAAAGGCCGTAATCAATCTGGAAGCCCTTTCCCTCAAAATTTATCATTCCGCCAACAAAATCAATCTTTTCCCCATCAAAAGAAAGAACTTTGGAACCCGAGGCAACTACTTCTTTATCCCTGTAAATGGGCTTTAGAAGCTCAAGCAGCCAGTCCTTATCAACTCTGGTATCATTGTTGAGGAAAGCTACATATTCTCCCTTTGCTGCTCTAGCTGCTTGATTATTAGCATAAGCAAAACCCATGTTCTTGCCATTTTTAATTATTTTTACCTGGGGATAGCCTGAATTAACCAGATTTAAAGATTTATCAGTTGAGCCATTATCTACCAGTATAATTTCTAATTTATCTTGAGGATAATTTAGTTTTTTTATGCTATCAAGACAATCTTTTAAATATTTTTCACCATTAAGATTAACAATTGAAATTGAAATCTCCGGGAAAGTAAGAATATCTCTCATAAAAATAAATCTCCTAAAATTAATAAAATAAAATAT
>PEXF01000120.1 GCA_002779205.1 Candidatus Hydromicrobium americanum | reverse complement strand
TTTAGAGATTTTCTTCAAATTCCATAGAAAAATCGATGGCTGGTGTGGAATGGGTAATCAATCCCACTGATATTATATCAACACCTGTTTTGCATATCTCTTCAAGATTTTCCAGATTGATGTTTCCTGAAGCTTCTACCAGACAGGAGCTTCCTCTTTTTTCTCTTATGATTTTAAACGCTCTGGCCATTCGATTAGCATTCATATGGCTGCCGTTCCGAAGAACAGAAGTTTTCCTACTGTAACGTCTGTGAAATATATAAATGCTGTGTAGAAAAAGAGCTGGAAAATTGTGCAGGCTGTGATATGTATATTTGTGATAAACTTGAAAACTTTTTCAAGATGGCACCGGATGAACGTACCACATTGGATAATTTGCTATTATAAATTAAGGTGGATCCTCAAAGCGTCATTTATTTTCTCCCGGATTTTCAGATCATCAATACTGCCCAGCAAATCTTTTAATCTTTTTTTTGAAATAGTTCTTATTTGATGAGCAAGTATAATTGAATCTTTTAAAAGCCCTGCTTTCTTATGATTTTCTATTCTTATTAAAACTTCATTCGGATAAATATTTCTTCCGGGTTTTAACGAAGTTACAGGTAAAACAGTAACCAGTGGCATGACAGTGCTGTAATCATCGTCGCTTATAATTAAAACCGGCCTTGTTCCTTTCTGCTCTGAACCTGTTACAGGATTTAAATCAGCTTTATAAATCTTCCATTTCATAAACATTTATAACTCTTTCTATCAGTCAAAATCAGCATGTTTAAAATCTTCTTCAATTTCTTTGATATCTGATAAAAATAAAGGATCTTTGCTTGCTTTTATTATTTCTTCTCTGATTTTTTCTCTTTTTATTTCCTCAAGTTTATTTTTTATCGCGTTTTCAACAAAATCAGTCATTGATTTATAATAGCCCTCTTTTACTGCTTCTTTTACCTGCATAACTATTTCTTTTTTAATAACAAAGGTAGTTTTCTGGTCCATAATGAAATATCACCCTTATAATCTTTTCCCGGAAAAGTTTTTATTATTTAAAATAGATATATTGCATATAATATGAACTTTATTATAACTTTCTAAAAATACTAATACATATAAAACATTATGCTATAAATACATAATAAAAGCAATATATATTTATGGTATATTTTATGGATTTTATTCAATATAAAAGTTGATTGTATTAGTTTATGTTCATCCCTTTTAAATCTCTAAATACTCTTTTCGAATTCCAGGGAGAAATCAATGGCTGGAGCAGAGTGGGTGATAAGTCCTACTGATATTATATCAACACCTGTTTTGCATATCTCTTCAAAATTTTCAAGATTAATGTTTCCTGAAGCCTCTACCGAGCAGGAGCTGCTCCTCTTTTCCCTTATGATTTTAACTGCTCTGGCCATCTGGTCAGTATCCATATTGTCAAGCATTATGATATCTGCTCTGCTGGTTATTGCTTCATCAAGCTGGTTAAAATCTTTGATTTCCACTTCAATTTTTAAGGTATGGGGAACATTAGCCCTGATACTTTCTATAGCCCTTGAAACCCCGCCTGCAGCAGCTATATGATTGTCTTTGATAAGTATCCCGTCAAAAAGGCCAAAACGGTGGTTATAACCACCGCCGCAGAGTACCGCATATTTTTCAATTTTTCGCAAAATAGGCTTTGTTTTCCTTGTATCTACAATTTTAACCTTATAAGGCTCTGCAATTTTTGCAAATTTACTTGTAAGAGTGGCTATTCCTGACATATGCTGGATAAAGTTAAGGCAGATCCTCTCAGCCTTTAAAATTGACAGGGTTGATCCGGTAATATTGCAGACTCTATCCATATATTCCAGTCTATCTCCGTCATTTTTCAATTTGTCAATTTTTATGTTTCTGTCGATCTCTTCCAGTACAAAGCCTGCCATATCCAGGCCGCTTAATATGGCGCCGCTTTCTTCCTTGCATACGATATATGAAAATGAATTTTTAGCCGGTGGGATTAAATATTTAGAAGTTATATCTCCAAAACCGTCCATATCTTCGGAAATAGCTCCTCTTATAATATCTATTACTTCATTTTTTAAAATCTTATTTTCCATATTTTGTCCTGTTACTTTTAAACATCTTTAAAATATACTTTATTCTGCTTTAGTATTATATGTTTTTTCCAGTTTTTATCATCCCTTTCCGGAAAATCGTTTCTCTGATGTGTGCCTCTGCTTTCTTCCCTTAAGCTTGCCGCTTTTATTATAAGGCTGGCTACAGTGAGCATATTGGCAAACTCAAGTACGTCTTTATCCTTTTTATTATAAAGATACCCACTATTTATGTGAAAGTCTACAAATTCTCCTGCTTCTTTCAGGCTCTGTGCATCCCGCAGTATGCCGACCTTCTTGGTCATAATATTTTTCAAGTCTAAAATAAAAGTTTTTATATCCAGCTTATTATCATTGGATTTACCAGCTTTACTTTTTTTTATTTTAGCTTCATCCAAAAGCTTATTTATACATTCAATTGCTTTATTTTCATCCCCCGCGTTTTTTTGCTCCAGTTTTTTTTCTATGTCTTTATAGATTTTCCAGCCATATACCAGACCTTCCATAAGAGAATTGCTTGCCAGTCTATTTGCGCCATGTGCTCCTGTAGCAGCTGCCTCACCGCAGCAGTACAGACCTTCTATATTTGTCTTTCCCCTGTAGTCGGTTTTAGTTCCACCGTTTAAGTAATGCTCGGCTGGAGATACTTTAATTAAATCTTTTTTTAAGTCCAGGCCATTTTCCCTCAGTTTTGAGATTATATTGGGAAAGCGTATTTTGAGGTGGCCCTCTGAGATATGTGTAGCATCAAGATAAACATAATTACAACCGCTCTTATCCATTACTCTTATCATTTCCTTTACCACTATATCTCTTGGAGCCAGTTCCGCTCTTGGGTGCCTGCCGACCATGAATCTCGTTCCATGACAGTTCCTGAGATAAGCGCCTTCTCCTCTTAAGGCTTCACTTATCAAAAATAGTTTTGAGTCTTTTGTTTTAAATACTGTGGGGTGGAACTGGACAAATTCTATATCCATAATAGAGGTTCCTGCCCTGTATGCCATGGCAATACCATCTCCGGTTGATATTGGAGGGTTTGTGGAAAGATCATAAATCTGACCAATCCCACCGCTTGCAATTACAATATTGGAAGCAGGGTGTATTTCAATCTTATCAGTATTTATATCCATACCCAGAACCCCTATACATTTGTTCTTATAAACTAATATATCCAGAACAAAATATTCAGGAAAGAAATTTATCTGTTTTAAGCCCTTTGAGTGAGAAACTAATTTTTTCTCAAGCTCTTCTCCAGTAGCATCTCCTCCAGCATGAAGAATCCTGGGATAGCTGTGTCCTCCTTCAGTGGTCAGGCTTATCTCTCCTTCAGAAGTGTCAAAATTTGTACCGATTTCTATTAAATCCTCTATCATTTTTGGTGCAGTTTTCACCAGTATTTCCACTGCCTTCCTGTCACAGAGGCCCTGACCGGCGGTTATGGTATCTTCATAATGGTTTTTCCAGAAATCGGGTTTTTTAATTGCTGCGGCAATACCACCCTGGGCATACCAGGTTGTTGAATCAGAAAGAGAACTTTTCGTAAGCACTTTTATATTATTATTTTTTGCCAGTCTCATTGCAGTAGAGAGACCTGCAATTCCACTGCCAATAACAATACAGTCGCAGTATTTGTGAATTTTCTGGCAAAATGATGGACTTATTAAATATCTTGGTAACATAATTTATTTTATGGCTATCATCCTGTCAATAGCCGATATAGCTTTTTGAATGATTTCTTCCGGTACTTTTATTTCATATCTCTCATCTTCCAGTGACCAGAGGACCTTTTCAAGGTTTATAAGCTTCATATTGGGGCATATGGCTTTGCTGGTGGCGGGATAGAAAGTCTTATGTGGATTCTCTTTTTTTAGTCTATGCAATATTCCAATCTCTGTTCCGATTATAAATTTCTTTTTTTCACTGTTTTTTATGTATTTTAACATCCCTCCGGTAGAAGCCACTTTATCTGCGATACTTATTACATCCGGTGTGCATTCCGGATGTACTATAACTACAGCTTCCAGGTGCTCTTTTTTAAGCTGAATGATTTCTTTAACATTAATCATAATGTGGGTGGGGCAATATCCATTCCATAATATAAATTTTCTGCCTGTCTGACTCTGAACGTAACTTCCCAGGTACTTATCCGGTATGAATATTATTTCTTTGTTTTTAGGAATGGATTTTATTACATTTATCGCATTTGAAGAGGTACAGCAGATATCACTTAAAGCTTTAACTTCAGCAGTGGTATTTACATAACACACTACAACAGCATCAGGGTGTTCATTTCTTAGCTTCTTAAGCTGAGTTGCGCTAATCATATCAGCCATCGGGCAGCCGCTGTTTTTATCAGGGAGCAGAACTTTTTTAGCGGGAGATAATATTTTAGCAGTTTCAGCCATAAAATGAACTCCGCAAAATACTATAATCTTGCCTCCTGCTTTTGATGCTTCTATACTTAACTCGAGAGAATCTCCCACAAAATCCGCAATATCCTGTACTTCGCCAATTTGATAATTGTGAGCCAGTATAATGGCGTTCTTTTTTGTTTTTAGTTTGATAATATTATCAAAAAGCTCCAGGTTTATATTCATATTTTTTTCCTCTTATACAGTAGGAACGCTTTTGTTATTTTAAAACAACATTTATAAAATTAAAATAAGCACTTTATTATATTTGAAAACAGAATCAGTATTTTTCTATCTGATAATATAGATTTGGTAAAAAAAGAAATTAAAAAAAGCTTATCAGCTGGAAAGATTTATTTATTTTTCTTTTAATGTTATCATTTCAAATTCAGATACATTTAATTAGAATTTAAATTACCTATATTTTAGTGGGGATAATTTCTTGAAACTGGTTATAAGCGAAAAGGAAATAGCAGCTAAAAGAATTGCACAAATACTTGCGGGAAACGGTGTGGACCAGGAGAAAATATATGGGGTTCCCGTCCATCACTTCAAGATTAACAGTGAAGATTACAGGGTTATCGGGCTCAAAGGTCATATACTGAAAGTGGATTTTCCGAAGGAATATGCAAATTGGTTTAAAGTAGACCCGATAGAGCTTATTGATGCTGAAATAGAAAAAATTCCAATCCAGAAAA
>PEXF01000024.1:1441-5543 GCA_002779205.1 Candidatus Hydromicrobium americanum | reverse complement strand
TAATTAAAATACGGGAAATATAACCAGCCGCAAATGGTATTACTACAAACAGCACCACTGATAAAAGCAGGGTATCATAGGGTACAAATACATCAGTTAAACCTAAGAGAAAAGCAACAATAGGGATAAATGCAAAAAGAATTATAAGGTCATTTACCGCAACCTGTACCAGTGTATATGCTGCATCCCCATCAGATAGATAACTCCAGACAAAAACCATAGCGGTACAGGGTGCTGCGCCGAGGAGTACCGCACCGGCTAAATATTCAGTAGAAAGAGCTTCGGGTATAAATTTTGCAAACACAATTTTAAGGAAAAAAAAGGCAATAGCATACATAGTAAAAGGCTTTATTAACCAGTTAGTTACCGTTGTTACTGTAAGCCCCTTAGGCTTCTTGGTTGCATTTACAATACTTGCAAAATCAATTTTCAGCATCATGGGATAAATCATAAGCCAGATAAGTATGGCTACCGGTATGGATACATGAGCATACTCAAACCTGCTTAAAAAAGCTGGAAATACAGGGAGAAATTTACCTATTACTACTCCAGCAGCAATACACAGGAACACCCATAATGTTAAGAATTTTTCAAATAATGGTAATCCTCTATTTTCCATCTTGATATCCTGAGAACCCTTCCAGGTTATTTTTTTAATACCTTCTCTATTTCTGCAATTGTTGGAACTTTACCATAAAATTTAATATCACCATCAATTACTAATGCAGGTGTTCCTAAAACTCCAAGATCTACAATTCTATTAGGATCAGTAACTTCTTCAACGTCAGCTGCAATTCCCAAACTTTGTAAAGCTTCTATGACATTTGCTTTCGTTTGCTTACATAATGGGCAACCAACACCTAAAACTTGAATTTTCATAAAATTTACTCCTTCCCTTAACAATTTTTTTTAAAATTAAAATTAAAATAAAACTTCTAAGCAAAAAAATATCCGAAAGCCATTCCGGTAAAGGTAGCCATAATTACTACCAGAGTTACATAGGCCAGGGTTTTTTTAGCTCCCATTATTCTTCCGATTACAATCATATTAGGAAGTGATAACGCGGGACCAGCTAATAAAAGTGTAAGAGCAGGCCCTCTGCCCATACCCAGTTCCATAAGAGCTTTTATTATAGGAACCTCTGTCAGTGTGGAAAAGTACATAAGAGCTCCAAGTACTGATGCCAAAAAGTTTGACCTTATGCTATTTCCTCCAACCCATGTCTCTACTATGCTTTGAGGTAGAAAATATTTAATAATTCCTGCTATAAATACACCGGCAATAAGAATAGGAAATATCTGCCATACGAGCTTTCCGGTTTCCTTCATCCAGTCTTTAAGTTCAGCTTTCCTGTAACCAACTATTATAATTATTATAAGAATAGCAAGGCTAATTCCGGCATATATCCACATCCTGGCTGCACCAAATACAAGTATGGCAAGAAGAGATAGGAAAAATATTATACTTATATATTTAGGTTTCTGATAGCTACCCTGCTCATATGCTTTAAACAAATCCTGATTCTCTTCCAGTTTTTTTCTTTCCTCTTTAATCCAGATAAGAGACATTATAAGACCTATAATAACTGAAAAGGAAATAGCTCCAATTGCTCTGGCTATACCAAGATCATAGCCAAGTAGCCTTGCAGTATATACGATGGCCAGAATATTTATGGCCGGACCGGAATAAAGAAAAGCTATGGCGGGACCAAGCCCAGCACCCCTCTTCCTTATCCCTGCAAATAGTGGAAGAATGGTACAGGAACACACTGCAAGTATGGCACCGGACACAGAAGCGACACTATATGACAGCCATTTTCTTGCTTTTGGGCCAAAGTATTTAAGAATTGCTCCTTTTGAAACAAAAACAGCAATGGCACCTGCAATAAAAAATGCAGGAACGAGGCACGTCAATACATGCGCCGAAAGATATTCAAGAAGCGCATACCATCCACTTTTAATTGATTCTATAAATATTTCCATTTAATCTTTCACTTCCTTTAGAAAATTTAATATATGCTTTTCAATGTCATCCCTCGCTTCCCTGAATTTTTTTAGCTTATCTTCTGTTTTACCTTCCGCCAGAGCAGCGTCCTCAATATTCCAGTGAATATATTGAGCTTCACCGGGAAATAACGGGCACGATTCCCTGGCATTATCACAAACAGTAATAATATAATCAAAACTCTGATTCAGGAATTTTTTTACACTCTTTGTTTTCTGGTGCGATATATCTATTCCCTTTTCTGCCATAACCTTAACTGCCAGTGGATTCAATTTGGTTGGAGAAATACCAGCGCTTTCTACTGTCCAATCATTCCTGCATTTCTTAAAGAAGCCTTCTGCTATCTGGCTCCTGCAGGAATTGCCGGTGCATAAAATTAATACTCTTTTTTTCTTTTTTAAATTTCCCTTCATACCAGTCAAATCCTTAAATTTATAATGTTTTAAATATTATAATTAAAATGTCTTACACCGCGCATAATTTTTTACGGTCAACTTTATTCACCCTATTTTGATCTTTTTTAACCCCATTATCTGTTTTTATCATCAAGAAGACGCTGTCAATTATCTGTTTTATCTTAATATCGAGATTAGGATTCATACTGTAATTAACCCATTTTCCATCTTTATTAAAGGTAACCAGTTCATTATTTTCTAAAAGCTTGAGATGACTTGATATGGTGGGTTGGGAAAGCCCTATAATTTCTCTGATCTCACAAACACATAAATTTTTTCTTTCTTTTAATAAATAGAGAATCCTAACCCTGTTTTCATCAGCCAGTACCTTTAAAATTCTGGTTGTTTTTCTTAAAGTACACATTTTAACCTCCCTGACTAATCATAAATTATAATTATATATTTAAATATGTCAATATGATTTATTTTTGATATTATACATTGTTTTTAGAAAGATTTTTTGGTATTGAAAAAATTTATAAATATTTTTTAAGTCCATTATTTATATACAGAAAAAATTCTACTTACTATCCTTCTTACCAAACTTTAAAAATAGCAGCATTAAAGATGAAACAATTGAGATTAGTGCCCCGGTTAAAAAGGCTGCCCTGAAGCTGTAAGCTTTCCAGATAAAACCAAATATTACAGAAGCTGGAAGAGTGGCAATACCTAGGGATAAATTATAGAAGCCAAATGCAGTGCCAATATTTTCTTTGGGAACAATATCTGCTACAAGGGCTTTTTCTACACCCTCGGTAAGACCGAAATATAATCCATAGATTATAAATAATAAGTATATAAGATAGTATTCATTAAAATAAGCAAAACCCAGATATGTAAGAAAATAAACAAACCAGCCTGACAGAATCATTACTTTTCTTCCAATTTTATCGGATATATATCCACCTAAAATACAAAAAAGAGCTTTGGATATATGTAGAATTGCCCAGAGAAGCGGGATAACTGTAATCTGAAATCCCACCTCGGATGCCCTTAGCAGTAAAAACGCATCAGTTGAATTTCCTAATGTAAAAATTACCAGAACAACCAGGTATAGTGAAAATTGCTTGCCTAATTTTTTGAAATCAGAAAATTTTAAAATTTCTTTTTTGCCGATAGTATTTTTATCTCTGGTAAGATATTTTTTGGGAACTTCTACCCTCTTCTTTAAGATACCATCCTTTTTATGTATACTTCTTACTCCAAATATCATAAGTAAAACTGCTATAATGCCCGGTATTACCGATAGCAAAAAAATGGTTTTTAATTCAATTGTAAAAAAATATAAGAGCAGACTTGCTGTAATTGAGCCCAGCACTGCACCCGTATGGTCCATACCCCGCTGGAATCCAAAGGCAAAACCTCTCCTTTCAGTTGGTGAATAGTCAGCTATCATTGCATCTCTGGGAGATGTCCTTATTCCTTTTCCTACCCTATCCGAAAACCGTAAAAAAAGCAGGACACCCCAGGATCTGGTTAAACCGATTAGAGGTCTCAATAAGTTTGATATAGTGTACCCTCCAACCGCAAAAGGTTTCCTTTTTTTTATCTTATCAGAAAAGTAACCTGCAAACAGTTTTAGAATACTATTGGTGCTTTCTGCAATACCTTCGAGTATGCCCAGAAATGCCGGGCCTAACCCG
>PEXF01000024.1:0-1123 GCA_002779205.1 Candidatus Hydromicrobium americanum | reverse complement strand
AATTTAACTTTTTGATTCCAGTCTTTAAACCGCTCTGCTCTATTCTTTTTTACGAAATTCAAAGACCAGAAGAACTATACACCCGGCAACAACCAATAGTAGTATTGCTCCGGTAATGTAGATATTTAGACCGCCAATTGAACCTATAACCTTATTTAATACATCGGCCCAGGTAAAAAGATTAGCAATCTTATTTACCACAGCGATAATGGAAAATAAGATTATTTTAAATAGCACTATAATCACCACTACCCGGTTAAATATTTTCACTTTTCACCTCCTTTCCCAATCTTCTTGTAGAAATTTCTCTAAAATCATCCAGATCTTTCTATAGATTATAAAGCTCTATCAATTTTTTCTATTGCCTCTCTGCAAGATTCCCTTACTTTCTCACCTTCACCCTTATCTGAAGCTTGTTTTAAAAATTCTACTATAACATGAGGTAATGATGAATAAAAAAGAGATTAAAATTTAGGATTCTTATAACTCGTCATTATTCAGCCTCTTAAATACAGCATATATTATTTACATTAAAATTTTATTATTTTTCATAAATAATGTAAAATTTTAATCAGATTTTCGTTAATTAAAAATAAGAAACTTCTTAGTGAAGGAATAAAAATGTTCGGTAAAAAAGTTTCTCAGACCAAAGATAGTAGTAATAATAATATTATTGCAGAAGGAGTAGGCATAGAGGGCAGAATTTATTCTCCACGTCCTATTCAAATAGATGGTAGAGTAGTTGGAGAGATTATATCTAAAAAAGAACTTGTAATTGGAAAAGAAGGAAAAGTAAGAGCAAATATAAAAGCCAAAAATGCAATAATAGAGGGTGATGTTACAGGTAATATAATTTCATCAGGAGAAGTTAGAATCACTTCCACCGGAAAAATGATCGGTAACATAATTCAAAGAGACATTTCCCTCATTATAGACGATGGCGGTCTATTCAAAGGTAAAAATATTATTGTGTACAACACAGAAATATTTAAAATAAACAACGACAAGAAAATTTCTGGCATTAAAATAAAACCCAAAAAAATATTAGAATATTAAATATTCAATCTGCTTATGCCGGCCAATAATTCATTTTTGAAGACAAAAATTCGCCAGTCCAGATTTA
>PEXF01000124.1:30845-34067 GCA_002779205.1 Candidatus Hydromicrobium americanum | reverse complement strand
TAGAGGTAGCGAATGAAAACATGCCATTGGTGCATGTTTTCTGGATTCGAAAAGACGGACTGAGTCGAAGACGAGGGAGTCCGCGGCTCTGCAGCGAGCAAAGCGAGACGAAAGACCGAATCCCTCCAGCCCTGCCAAAAGTCAAAATGAAAAGGATAATTTTATAATGGCTAAAAGAAAAGTTTCAAGAAAGTATAAAAAGAAAGCAATAATGGAAAGGCAGATGCAGGAAAGAAAGCTCCCATCGCAACCAAGAAAGAAAATAAATTGGAAGCAATTTATAAAAAAACTGCCTTCGAGAATTGCAAAATTTTACAGGAATGTTATACACGAGTTAAAAAGAGTAACCTGGCCTACCAGAAAAGCACTTTTAAATTATACTATAGTAGTTATAGTCACTATTATTATTTTTGCAATTATCCTGGGAGTTTTTGATTTGGGCTTCTTACGACTAGTGGAACTGATGACAAAAATTTAATCGTTTGGTGATTTGAATGAGACCAAGGTGGTATGTAATTAATTCATATGCAGGATATGAAAATAAAATAAAAACTAACCTGGAGCACAGAATAGAGTCCATGAATATGGGTAATAAAATTTTCGATATATATATACCTAAAGAGGATGTTGTTGAAATTAAGAGCGGGAAGAAAGAGGTATCATCTAAAAGAGTGCTTCCGGGCTATCTACTGGTGAAGATGCATCTGGATGATGATTCCTGGTATGTGGTAAGAAATACTCCTGGAGTTACGGGCTTTGTAGGCGGGGAAGATAAACCAATTCCCTTATCAGATTATGAAGTTAAAAAAATTATGAAAAGGAAGGATACTGAGAAACCCAAACCTAAGACCGATTTTGAAATTGGTCAGCCTGTAAAAGTAACCACAGGGCCGTTTGCGAATTTTGACGGTACTATAAGTGAGATAAACTTAGATCGGGGTAAATTAAAGGTTCTAGTTTCTATATTTGGAAGACAGACACCTGTTGAACTAAATTTTAATCAGGTGTCAAAAATATAGAAGAAAATTGAAATATTTCTACTAAAATGTATAATACGAAATTATTTTATTAGAGGTAACAAGTTATGGCTAAAGGAATTATAGCACAAATTAAATTGCAAATTCCGGCGGGGCAGGCAAATCCTGCTCCTCCTGTTGGCCCTGCTCTTGGGCAGCATGGAGTTAACATTATGGAATTCTGCAAAGCTTTTAATGAAAAGACGGCAAAAGAACAGGGAATGATTATTCCTGTGATTTTAACTGTATACAAAGACAGAAGTTTTAGTTTTATTACCAAAACTCCACCAGCTGTAGTTCTTATAAAAAAAGCTTTGAATTTAGAAAAGGGGTCAAGCGAACCTAATAGGGAAAAAGTTGGGGAACTTTCAAGGAAACAGATTGAAGAAATTGCAAAAATTAAACTAAAAGACTTAAATGCCAGAACTTTAGAGCGTGCAGTTAAAATAATAGAAGGAACAGCTAAAAATATGGGAATAAAAATAGGTTCCTAAGTTTGATTCTATGTTAGCAGTAGATAAGTAATTGGCATGAAGTATTAAGTAAAAAAGGCGGTAGGTTTTGAAGAGAGGGGAAAAATATTTATCGAAATTAGAAAATTTGGATAAAAATAAGATGGTAGGCCCCAAAGAAGCTATTAGCTGGATTAAAGAGAACCATTATGCTAATTTTGATGAGTCTGTAGATATTAGTGTGAATTTAGGTGTTGATCCCAGAAAAGCTGATCAAATGGTGAGGGGAACTATAGTTTTACCTAACGGAACCGGTAAGGTTCCAAAGGTACTTGTTTTTGCGCAGGGTGAAAAAGCTGAAGAAGCTAAAAAGGCAGGAGCAGATTATGTCGGAGGAGAAGATCTTGCAGATAAAATCAGCCAGGGTTGGCTGGATTTTGGAGTTTGTATTGCAGCACCGGATATGATGAAGCATGTAGGTAAAATTGGTAAGATTTTAGGCCCAAGGAAATTAATGCCCAATCCTAAATCTGGAACAGTTACTTTTGAACTGAAAAAAGCGGTGGAGGATTCAAAAAGAGGAAAACTGGAATACAGGACTGATAAAAATGGTGTAGTACACTGTACTATAGGAAAAGTGTCATTTGGCTTAAAAGAACTACTGGAAAATTATGCGGCTCTAGTGGGTGCAATTATAAAGTCAAAACCTGCTTCAGCTAAAGGTAAATATATAAAAAGTATTTATATATCAGCAACTATGAGTCCAAGTGTTAAGATCGATCCGGGTAAGAGTATTGAAGTAGCAGAGGTGGCATAAGAAAACTAAAATGAATTTGATATAAACAAATATATAATACAGCCATAGACTGTAGGTGTTATTATAAGGATTTAATAGCTTAATTTCCTACCGAGGTTGATTTAAAAAATTAAGTCGACCTTTAAGATAGTTGGGGTCGATTTTATTTTGTACGTTTTTTAAATATATAATCTGGAGGTTAATGTGGCCAAACAAGAAAAAGTGGATAAAGTAAATGAGTTAAAAGAGATATTTAAGAACAGTTATGGTCTTATTTTTACCGATCATAGTGGGCTTAGAGCTGAAGATGCTGTAGTGGTAAGAGATAAACTAGTGGAGGTAAATTCTTATCTTAAAATAATAAAAAATACTCTTGCTCTTATTGCAGCTAAAGATGTTTTTAAAGATGTAAATCTTGAGGAAGTATTAAAAGGGCCAACCAGTATTGTTGTAAGTGGTAAGGATATGGTTTCAACTGCTAAGGTAATAGAAGATTTTTCAAAAGATCTAGATGCATTAAAAGTAAAAGCGGGAATACTTGAAAATAGGCTTTTAAATCCGGAAGAAGTTGAGAAATTTGCCAGTTTGCCTGGAAAAGAAGTTTTACTTACCAATTTGGTGATATCAATTAAATTTCCAATAACTAAATTGGTAAATGTTTTAAGTGCCCTAACCAGAGATCTGGTACTGCTTCTGGATGCAATTAGAGAAAAAAAGGAGAGAAATAATAATTAAGATAGGAGGAATAATGGCAGAACCCAAAAAAACAGGTGACAAAATAGAAGAAAAAAAAGAAAAAAGTAAGGATGAACAAAAAGTGAGTGGAGAAAAAAAAGAAACAAATAAAGTAAAAGAAAAAGAGAAAACTGCTGGTAAAAGTAAATCTATTGATGAAATTTTAAGTGCTATCGAAAAAATGACTGTACTTGAACTTTCTGAACTGGTAAAAGCTCTTGAA
>PEXF01000124.1:0-30826 GCA_002779205.1 Candidatus Hydromicrobium americanum | reverse complement strand
CGCAAGTGATGGCAGTTGCAGCTTCTGTACCCGGTGGAGCAGCTTCAGCTCAGGGAGTAGCCCCTGCTGAGGAAAAAACAGAATTTGATATTCAATTAAAATCAGCTGGAGCTAAAAAAATACAGGTTATTAAAGTAGTCAGGTCTATAACCAGTCTTGGTTTAAAAGAGGCTAAAGAATTAGTTGATAAAGCACCAAATATGGTTAAAGAAAAAGTTTCAAAAGAAGAAGCAGAAAAAATAAAGAAACAGCTGGAAGAAGCTGGTGCTGAGGTTGAAATAAAGTAGTATAAAACCATATTAATTTCGGATATTTAAAAGTGACAATGTCACTGAACTATTACACCATTTAAAGAAAGCATCTATTATTCCGTGATAAATAAATAGAAATAAATAGGCCCCTATTTTAAAATAGTTGTTAACTAACACAACTTAATATAAAGGGGCCATTTTAAAAGTAATAGTTGACTATTATTTTATATTTGATAGACTAATAGTTTGCGAGTTTTTCCTGGAAAAATTTACCAATGCTATTTTATATAGTTTTTTATCCAATGCATAGGTTTTTATATTTATTTTGTCGTAACCCTTTTTTACTGCTTTATTAAACTTAGAATATAATAAAGAGGAGAATAAATTAATGCAAAAAATCAAAAAAATCCAGAGGTATAATTTTGGCAGAATCCCACAATTAATGGATATGCCTCACCTTCTGGATATACAGAGGAAGTCTTTCCAATGGTTCCTGGAAGAAGGACTCATGGAAGCTCTAAAGGATATTTCACCCATTGAAGATTTTACAGGCAATATGTCACTTGGGTTTTTAAACTATAATTTTGATGATGAGAATTCAACTCCAGACGAGTGTAAAATGCAGGATATGTCTTATACTGCTCCTTTAAAAGTTCTGTCAAGGTTTATAAATAAAGAAACTGGTGAAATAAAAGAGCAAGAAGTCTTTATGGGGGATTTTCCTATGATGACTGAAAAGGGAACTTTTATAATTAATGGAACGGAGAGAGTGGTAGTATCTCAATTAGTCCGTTCTCCGGGAGTATATTTCGATGCAGATATAGATAAGAAGACTGAAATAGACATATATATGTGTAAAGTTATACCTACTAGAGGTTCATGGATTGAGATTGAAACTGATAAAAGAAACATTGCCTATGTGAGAATTGATAGGAGAAGAAAGTTTTTACTTACTATTTTCTTAAAATCTGTAGGTTTTGGAAATAATGAAGACCTGCTAAACATTTTTGGGCCATATGATAAAAAAGGCTGTATTAAAAATACTCTGGAGAAAGATTTTACTGAAACTGAGGAAGAAGCATTAATTGAGATATATAAAAAATTAAGACCTGGAGAGCCGCCAACAGTTGAAAGTTCCAGAAATCTTATAAACTCCTTATTTTTCAATCCAAAAAGATATGATTTTGGAAAAGTAGGGAGATATAAAATAGATCAAAAGCTAATGGAGGAAACTGATAAAAATATTTTAGACAGGCTTGGTACCATTAATGCCAAAATGGGTATAGATACAAGTGAGAAACATATCCTGAATTGTAAGGACATATTCTTAATAGTTAAATATCTGGTTCAACTTATGGGTGGTATAGGTGAAATAGATGATATTGACCACTTTGGAAATAGAAGAATCAGAAATATTGGGGAGCTCATACAAAATCAAGTAAGGATTGGTCTTTCAAGGATGGAAAGGGTTGTAAAGGAAAGAATGACCACCCAGGATGTTGATACAATAACTCCAAAATCTTTAATTAATATTAGGCCCTTAGTTGCCAGTCTAAAAGAATTTTTTGGCAGTGGGCAGCTTTCGCAGTTTTTAGATCAAACCAATCCTTTAGCTGAAATTACTCATAAAAGAAGGCTAAGTGCTCTTGGTCCTGGTGGACTGAGCAGGGAGAGAGCTGGTTTTGAAGTGAGAGATGTTCACTCATCTCATTATGGGAGAATGTGTCCCATAGAAACGCCAGAGGGTCCTAATATTGGACTGATTGGCTCTCTGGCTACCTATGCAAGATTAAATGAGTATGGATTTATAGAAACACCCTACAGGAAAGTTATTAATGGTAAATTGACCAATAAGGTGGAGTATTTATCTGCAGATAATGAAGAAAATTATGTAATTGCTGAGGCAACTGCAAAAGTCAGAAAAGACGGTAAATTTCTGGAAGAAAGAGTCATAGCGCGTTCAGGTGATGAAATAGTCACTGTTGAACCGGGTATGGTAGATTATATGGATGTGTCACCAAGGCAAATTTTTAGTGCTGCTGCATCTCTTATACCATTTCTGGAGCACGATGATGCCAATAGAGCATTAATGGGTTCTAATATGCAACGTCAGGCAGTACCATTAATTGATCCTGAGCCTCCACTGGTAGGTACAGGAATGGAAGAAGAGGTAGCAAGGGATAGTGGAGTACTGGTTCTTGCCAAAGACGATGGCGTAGTTGAAGAAGTATGTGCAGACCATATTAAGATAAATTACAAGAAAGAAAAGAACTATATTCATCGTTTGTATAAATTTAGAAGATCAAACCAGGGAACCTGTATAAATCAAAAGCCCATCGTAGAAGAAGGTGAAAAAGTTAAAAATGGTAGTGTAATTGCAGACGGGCCTGCAACCAGTGCGGGTGAACTGGCGCTGGGTAAGAACTTAAGAGTAGCCTTAATGTCCTGGGAAGGATATAACTATGAGGATGCAATTATTATTTCGGAGAGGTTGGTAAAAGAAGATATTCTATCATCTATTCATATTTCAAAACAGGAAGTAGAAGCCAGAACCACAAAGCTTGGAGCGGAAGAGATAACAAGGGATATACCAAGTATAGGAGAAGAAGCTTTAAAAAATTTAGATGAACACGGAATTATAAGAATTGGAGCTGAGGTAAAACCAGGAGATATACTGGTTGGCAAGATAACACCAAAGGGTGAAACAGAGCTTACGGCAGAAGAAAAATTGTTGAGGGCAATTTTTGGTGAAAAAGCAAGGGAAGTCAGAGAGAGCTCCCTTAAATTGCCTCATGGTGAAGGCGGGAAAGTTTTAGATGTACAGCTATTTTCCAGAAAAAAGGGGCACGACCTTCCACCAGGAGTAAACGAGCTTGTCAGAGTATTCATTGCAGAAAAAAGAAAGATTTCCATTGGTGATAAGCTTGCAGGGAGACATGGTAATAAAGGAGTCATATCAGTAATTCTTCCTGAAGAAGATATGCCTTATACTGAAGATGGTGAACCAATAGATATAATATTTAATCCTCTGGGAGTTCCTTCAAGAATGAATGTAGGCCAGTTACTGGAAGCTCATCTTGGCTGGGCAGCTTATAAAGGATGGAATAATAAAAAGGAGAATATTAGTAGAGACGGTCCTGTCTATGTTTCAACACCTATTTTCGAGGGAGTAAAAGAAGAGGATATAGTAAAACTGCTAAAGATGGCCAATCTCCCTGGGAGCGGAAAAACTGCTTTGTATGATGGCCGGAGCGGAGAGAAACTATCTGATAATATTACTGTAGGTCATGTATATGTAATGAAATTGCTTCATCTGGTAGATGACAAGATTCATGCAAGATCTACTGGTCCATATTCTTTAGTTACCCAGCAACCACTAGGAGGTAAGGCACAATTTGGTGGTCAGAGATTTGGAGAAATGGAAGTGTGGGCATTGGAGGCTTATGGTGCTGCCTATGCGTTGCAGGAAATGCTTACTATAAAGTCAGATGATGTAACAGGACGTGTAAAGACCTATGAAGCAATCGTAAAAGGTGAAAATATAGAGAAGCCAGGAATTCCAGAATCATTTAAGGTGCTTATAAAAGAAATGCAGAGCCTGGCACTTGATGTGGAGGTGTTATCAGAAGAAGGGAAGGAAGTAAAAGTATCAAGAGCTGAAGATGAGATTATGAAAACTGTTGAGGATTTAGGGATTGATCTTAAGGAAGAGAAAGATCTGGAAGACGGGAAAGTGAAGGAAACTAAAGAAAAGGATGGAAAAATAAAGAGAAAGAAATCAGAAGACGAGAAAGAAGAAAGTAACACTGAAGCGTCCAAAAAGAAAAAGGTAAGAAGTAAAAAATAAAATAAAATGATTAGTATTGCTTAAGACTAATCTAATTAATTTGGAGGGATTTAGTAAATGGTCGTAAGTATAGATGTAAATAATTTTGATGCTTTAAAAATTGGGCTTGTTTCACCAGAAAAAATTAAATCATGGTCCAATGGTGAGGTTAAAAAGCCTGAAACTATAAATTATAGGACATTAAAGCCGGAAAAAGATGGGCTGTTCTGTGAGAGAATTTTTGGCCCCACCAAAGACTGGGAATGTTACTGCGGGAAATATAAAAGGGTGAGATTCAAGGGAATAATTTGTGAGAGATGTGGGGTTGAAGTAACCAGATCTAATGTAAGAAGGGAAAGAATGGGGCATATTGAGTTTGCATCTCCGGTTTCACATATATGGTTTTTCAAAGGAGTTCCCAGCAGGATAGGATATGTTCTGGATATCAGCCCCAAGGATTTAGAAAAAGTTCTTTATTTTGATTCCTATATTATAACCAGTATCAACAGAGAGAAAATAACTGCTGAAGAAGAGGAAATTAAAAAGTTGTACCAGAGGGCTCTGGACAGGGCAAAGGAATTGCACAAGCTAAGACTGGAAGAATTAAAATTAAATAAAGACGATTTTATAAGTGAAAATAATGAAATTGGTGATAAAAAAAGTTTAATTGAAGTTCGGGAAGCAAATAAGGAAGTAGATGAAGATTTTAAAGAAGATGAAAATTATATAGATGATAAGATTGTTAAAGAGGAAAAAATTCCTGAATTGGATTTAGAGGTAAAGAAAGCGAAAGTCATCAAAGAGACAGAGATGCTCCTGGAAGAAGAGGAGGAAATATATCAGGAAGAAATTGATCTGATAAAAAGAGCTGATACTTTTTTCTTTAATTTAGAGGAAAAGATGCTGGTCTCTGACGAAGCCCTGTTTAAGAAAATGAAAGAAATTTATGGACAGTATTTTAAAGGTGGAATGGGGGCAGAAGCTATAAAAGAACTACTGAAAAATATTGATTGCAAAAAAGGGGTCGAGGACCTTAAGGAAACTGTGAAGAAGTCCAAAGGCCAGAAAAGAATGAGGAGTATAAAGAGACTAAAAATATTATCTTCATTTATAGATTCGGACAATAAGCCTGAATATATGATTCTGGATATACTTCCCGTAATTCCCCCGGACTTGAGGCCGATGGTTCAGTTAGATGGTGGAAGATTTGCCACATCTGATTTGAATGACCTGTACAGAAGAGTTATTAATAGAAATAACAGGCTTAAGAAACTACTGGAACTGGATGCCCCTGAAATAATTATTAACAATGAAAAGAGGATGCTTCAGGAAGCCGTTGATGCACTTTTTGATAATGGAAGAAGAGGCCGGGCTGTAGTTGGTGCTGGAAACAGGCCACTTAAGTCTTTAAGTGATATGCTTAAGGGCAAACAGGGTAGATTCAGACAGAACCTTTTAGGTAAAAGGGTGGATTATTCGGGAAGATCGGTTATTGTAGTTAATCCTAATCTTAAACTGGAACAATGTGGGCTTCCAAAGAAAATAGCTTTGGAACTATTCAAGCCCTTTGTTATGAAGAAATTAGTTGATGAGGGATTTGCTCAGAATATAAAGAGTGCCAAGACTATGGTAGAGAAAGAAAGTAATGAAGTCTGGGATATATTAGAAGAGGTAATTAAAAATCACCCTATCCTGCTTAACCGTGCACCGACACTTCACCGGCTTGGTATACAAGCGTTTATGCCTGTGCTGGTAGAGGGTAAGGCTATACAGATTCATCCTATGGTTTGTCCTGCATTTAATGCAGATTTCGACGGTGACCAGATGGCTGTTCATGTACCATTATCAAATGAAGCAAAAGCTGAAGCGATGATTTTGATGCTGTCTGTAAATAATATATTATCCCCTGCAAGCGGTCAACCAGTTGTTGCCCCCTCTCAAGATATGGTCCTGGGAATATATTATTTAACTTCAGAAAGAGAAGAATCAGAAGGCAAGGAGAGATTTTATAATAATCCCCAGGATGCTATTTTAGATTATGATTATGGTTTTATATCTTTACATATACCTATTAAGGTGAAAATTGAGGAGAAAGTAACCAGGACAACAGTTGGAAGGATAATATTTAACGAATCGCTGCCTGAGGGTTATAAATTTGTTAATAAAGAAATATCTAAAAAAGAACTTATTGCTATTATTGCTGAATGCATAAACAGATTTCCTCAAAATGTTGTTACGGAAATGCTGGATGCAATCAAACAGGCTGGATTTAAGTATGCAACCCGGTCGGGTCTTACTATAGGAATAGATGATATAGATGTACCACCCGAAAAAGCTAAAATTTTAAGCAGTGTGGAGAAAAAAATTGAAAGAATTGAAGATTATTACAGGCAAGGCTTGATAACAGAATTTGAAAGACATCAGGGATTGATACAAACATGGTCACAGGCTAATGAAAGCGTAGCCAGCGCTATGGAAAAGAATTTTAACAAATTTAATCCGGTTTATATGATGGCTACATCCGGTGCTAGAGGAAATATAAAACAGCTCCGTCAGTTAGCAGGTATGAGAGGACTGGTAGCAAATGCTAGGGGAGATATCATAGATAGTCCTATCAAATCTAACTTTAGAGAGGGACTTACGGTTTTGGAATATTTTATTTCCACCCATGGTGCCAGACAGGGACTTGCAGATACTGCACTACGAACTGCAGATTCGGGATATCTTACCAGAAGGCTTGTTGATGTTGCACAGGATACCATGGTAAGAATTAATGACTGCAAGACCGAGGAAGGTATAAATCTTTATGTTTTAACTCTTGAAGGAGAACCTAATACTAATTTAACAGGAAGAACCTGTCTGGAAGAAATTAATAATCCTAATACTAAAAAGAATATAATAAAAAGTGATGAAGAAATTACTGAAAAGCACCTGCAGAAGTTCATACATGCTAATATTGAGAGTGTAAAAGTGCGTTCAGTTATGACTTGCAAAGCAGAATCCGGAGTTTGCCAGAAATGCTATGGAAGAGATCTTGCTGCTAGCAAACTAGTTGAAATTGGAGAAGCGGTAGGGATTATAGCAGCCCAATCTATTGGGGAGCCAGGCACCCAGCTGACTATGCGTACTTTCCATACAGGTGGGGTAGCAAGTACTGTAATACAGAGGTCTATAAAATCGCCGGTTAAAGGAAAGCTTATATTCAGAAAAGAATTGTTATCTGAGCTGAATATTAAAAAAGCTGACCTCACTGAGAAGGATACCAGCGAGGTTATTGAGATAAATATAGAACATATTCCACATAAATTAATTTTCCAGGTTCAGATGGAGAGAGGAGATATTGTAGATGTAATTATTCCTAAAGGTGAAATACTCCAGATAAATAAAAAAGTAAATGTTGAGGTTGGAGAGGTTTTTGCCAAACTAATTCTTACTGCTAAGAGAAAAACACATGTTCACAAGCATGAAAAAACTTTTGAAGGTATTGATATTACCAGCGGTCTGCCCCGGGTAGTAGAATTATTCGAAGCCAGAACGCCTAAAGAACATTCGTTTATAGCAGAGATATCAGGAAAAGTTGAAATCGAAGACATAGATTCCCGCTTCAGAATGCTTACTATAAAAAGTAAGGACGGCAAGCAGGAAAAGGTTTATCAGATCTCGACTAGAGCAAAATTAAATGTTAAAAATGGGGATAAGATTTCTGCCGGAGATCAATTAACTGAAGGGCCAAGAAACCCTCATGATATTTTAAGAATTAACGGAATTAAGGAATGCGAGCAATATTTAGTAAAAGAGGTACAGAACGTATATAAAGCTCAGGGTGTGGATATAAATGATAAACATATAGAAGTAATTGCCAGACAAATGCTGAAGAAAGTTACCATAATTGATCCCGGAGATAGTAATTTTCTCCCGGGGCAACTGGTAGACAGGCTCTATTATGAAAAAGAGAATAACAAATTAATTTCTAACATGAAGGTACCAGCAACAGCTGTTCAAAATTTAATGGGTATAACTAAGGCTTCACTTGCGACTGATAGTTTTCTTTCAGCTGCATCATTTCAGGAAACTACCAGAGTGTTAACAGATGCAGCTCTGGAGAATAAAATAGATAATTTAGTTGGACTAAAGGAGAATGTAATATTAGGTAAGGCTATACCGGCAGGAACGGGTATGAGAAGCTTTAAGGACTATCAATTAGATTACCCCGGCTATAAGGAGGACAATAAAGATGAGATAGAAATCCTTCAGGAATCAGAGGGAGATGACGTAAAAGAAATAGAAATCAATATCTAAAATATAAGTAAAAAAATACTTTAAAATAGCCATTTTTTTATATTGACATTTTAATTTTTAGATGATAATCTCTTTTTTTGTGTCTTCAAAAAAGGTTATCATTAATCGTTTTTTGTTGTAGCAGTATTGTTAAATTGAGCTATAAGATAGGGTATTTATGCCTACTATAAATCAACTGGTTAAAAAAGGAAGAAAAAGATTAAAAAAGAAAAAGAAAACACCTGCTCTGCAGGGAAATCCTTTAAGAAGAGGTGTATGTATTAGAGTATATACTTCTACTCCCAAGAAGCCAAATTCGGCGCTGCGAAAAGTAGCTAGAGTAAGGCTTACAAATGGAGCTGAGGTTACAGCATATATACCAGGAGTTGGTCATAATCTACAGGAGCACTCTATAGTATTAGTAAGAGGCGGTAGGGTAAAAGATCTACCTGGGGTGAGATATAAGATTGTTAGGGGCACGTTAGATACTGCAGGAGTTGAAGATAGAAAATCTTCACGCTCGAGGTACGGAGCTAAGAAGCCAAAGTAATTTATGAGGAGTTAATAGATGCCAAGAAAAGGAAAACTTCCGAAAAGGAAAATGAAGACAGACCCTGTTTATAAAAGTAGGGTTGTATCTCAACTGATTAATAAGGTTCTGACAGATGGTAAAAAAAGCATTGCTGAGAATATAGTATATAAGAGTCTGAGAATTCTGGGAGAAAGAACCAAAGAGAATCCATTAGAGATACTGGATAAATGTCTTGATAATGTAAGGCCTGTGCTGGAGGTAAAACCGAGAAGAGTTGGTGGAGCTACTTATCAGGTGCCCGTGGAAGTCTCTGCGGAAAGAGCAAATACGCTGGCTATTAGATGGGTAGTTGATTTTGCAAGCAGAAGGAAGGAAAAGACTATGGCTGCAAGGTTATCTGCCGAGATTTTAGATGGTGCCAGTAATACTGGAAGCAGTATTAAAAAGAAAGAAGATTTACATAAGATGGCTGAGGCCAACAAGGCTTTTGCACACTATAGGTGGTAGTGTAGGTGACTATATATGACCAGACAGGTTTCATTAAAAAATACAAGAGATATAGGTATAACTGCTCATATAGATGCAGGTAAAACAACTACAACGGAACGTATTCTATATTATACCGGTAAGACTTATAAAATGGGAGAAGTTCACGATGGAGCAGCAGTTATGGATTGGATGATACAGGAGCAGGAAAGAGGAATTACTATTACTTCTGCTGCAACAACCTGTTTCTGGAAGGATAATAAAATAAATATTATTGATACTCCCGGACATGTTGATTTTACTGTTGAAGTTGAAAGATCATTAAGAGTACTTGATGGTATGATTATTATATTCTGCGCAGTTGGAGGAGTGGAACCACAGTCTGAAACTGTATGGAGGCAGGCTGATAAATATAATGTTCCCAGGATTGCTTTTGTCAATAAGATGGATCGAAGTGGAGCAGATTTCTTCTATGTTTTGGATATGATTAAAACAAGACTTGGTGCCAATCCACTACCCATACAAATTCCTATAGGTAAAGAAGAAGACTTTTTAGGAATCATTGATCTTATCAGTATGAGGGCAATTATATATAAAGATGAAATGGGAATTAAATTCGAGTATGAGGATGTACCTTCAGAACTTGAATCTACTGCTGAAAAATATAGGCAGCAACTCATTGAAAATATTGCTAATTACAATGATGATATTTTAAACAAATATGTTGAAAATATTGAAATAAGTGAAGGAGAATTAAAGAAAGCTATCAGGGAAATAACTATAAATGTTAATGGTGTTCCTGTCCTTTGCGGAGCTGCTTTTAAGAATAAAGGTGTGCAGCCATTACTGGATGCAGTGGTGGATTTTCTCCCATCTCCAGGTGATATATCTTCACCTAAAGGTATCAATCCGGATAATGGAAAAGAAATTGAAAGAGAAGTTAATGATGACGCACCTTTTTCTGGTCTGATTTTTAAGATAACGACTGATCCATTTGTAGGAAAGTTAAGTTATTTAAGAATTTATTCTGGAACCATGAAAAGTGGAATGCAGGTACTGAATGCAAATAGTGGTAATAAAAACAGAGTCAGCAAACTGTTGGAGATGCATGCCAATAGCAGAGAGGAATTAAAAGAGGCTTATAGTGGAGATATAGGAGCAGTTGTTGGCTTAAAGAATGTAAATACGGGTGATACTATATGTGACCCAAATAAGCCTATTAAATATGAATCTATTAGTTTCCCTGAGCCGGTATTATCAATTGCTATTGAACCAAAAACAAAAATCGACCAGGAAAAATTAGTCATTGCGCTTTCCAAGCTGGAAGAAGAAGATCCTACTTTTAGAATGGAAATCGATAGTGAAACCGGACAGACAATTATTTCAGGTATGGGTGAACTCCATCTCGAAATTATAGTAGATAGATTGCTTCGCGAGTTTGGTGTAGGTGCAAATGTAGGTAAACCGCAGGTATCTTACAGGGAAACGATAACTAAAGGAACACAAGTAGAAGGAAAATATATCAGGCAAAGTGGTGGAAGGGGGCAGTACGGTCATGTAGTTGTCCGTTTTGAACCAAATGAATACGGTAAGGGATTTGAATTTGAGGATAAAACAAAAGGCGGAGTTATACCAAAAGAATTTATCAAGCCAATTGAAAAGGGAATAGTAGATGCTATGCAAAGTGGCGAGGTAGCCGGATATCCGGTTGTTGATGTTAAAGCCATACTTTTAGATGGATCCTATCATGAAGTAGATTCTTCAGAAATGGCTTTCAGGATTGCCGGGTCAAAAGCTTTTAGAGAAGGTATGAAAAAATGTCTTCCTATTTTACTTGAGCCAGTAATGGATGTTGAAGTGGTTGCTCCGGACAAGTATATGGGAGAAGTTATTGGTGATCTTAATTCGAGGAGAGGAAAAATATTATCTGTATTACTGAGAAGTAAGAATAGAATTATAAAAGCAGAGGTGCCGCTTGCTGAAATGTTTGGATATGCTACGGATTTGCGGTCCAAAACTCAGGGGCGTGCCACTTTTACTATGCAGTTTAAAAAATATGAACCAACACCAGGTAGAATTGCAGACGAAATTATTGAAAGGTTTAAAGGAAGTAAAATTGCAGTATAGATTATTAATATAAATTAAATTAACTTCAAAACAAAGAAAGGATATATTATGGCTAAGAAAAAATTTGAAAGGACCAAACCTCATATAAACATAGGGACTATAGGCCATGTGGATCATGGTAAGACAACACTTACCTCAGCTATTACAAGGTGTCTTAAAAGCACAGGACTGGCTGTAGAGGAAAGGACATTTGATTCCATTGACAATGCCCCTGAAGAAAAAGAGAGAGGTATAACAATTGCCATTGCCCACGTGGAATATGAAACCGCCAGCCGCCACTATGCCCATGTGGACTGTCCCGGCCATGCAGACTATATAAAGAACATGATTACCGGTGCAGCCCAGATGGATGGGGCAATACTTGTTGTATCTGCTGCAGATGGACCAATGCCCCAGACAAGAGAGCATATACTTCTTGCAAGACAGGTGGGGGTACCCTACATTGTGGTATTTTTAAATAAAGTAGATATGGTAGATGATCCTGAGTTAATAGAACTTGTAGAGATGGAAGTAAGAGATCTTCTTACCGAATATGAGTTTCCGGGAGATGAAATACCGGTAGTTAAGGGGTCAGCGCTAAAGGCAATGAAATGCAGTTGCACAGATAAGGCCGCCTGCCCCGACTGCAGTCCAGTGCTTGAGCTTATGGAAAAAGTAGACCAGTATATAAAAACACCTGTAAGGGACGTGGACAAGCCATTCCTTATGCCCATAGAGGACATATTTTCCATTACCGGGCGTGGAACTGTAGTTACCGGTAGGGTTGAAAGAGGAAAAATTGCACTGCAGGATGCAGTAGATGTAGTGGGAATAAGGCCCAAAATACAAAAGACAGTGGTAACCGGTGTTGAGATGTTCAGGAAACTACTAGATTATGCCCAGGCAGGAGATAATGTAGGGCTTCTTCTTAGAGGAATACAGAAAGAGGATGTGGAAAGAGGACAGGTTGTAGCCAAGCCCTCCTCTATTACCCCTCACTTTAATTTTATGGCTCAGGTTTATGTGCTGTCCAAAGATGAGGGAGGACGCCATACTCCTTTCTTTAATGGGTACAGACCTCAATTTTATTTCAGGACTACAGATGTAACAGGAGTAGTAAACCTTCAAGAAGGTGTGGAGATGATAATGCCTGGAGATAACACAGAAATGGAGATAAAACTGATATCTCCCATAGCTATGGAAGAAGGGCAGAGGTTTGCTATCCGTGAAGGTGGAAGGACTATAGGAGCTGGCAGTGTTACCAGGATAATTGAGTAAAAAAAGGTAATTAAAAGCAGGAGGAAATTGTAATGGCGGCAGGTAAATTAGGTCAGAAAATTAGAATCAAATTAAAAGCTTATGATCATGAAGTTATTGATCGTTCGGCAAAAAAAATAGTGGAGACTGTTGAGAGTTCTGGCGCCAAAGTTTCTGGCCCAATTCCACTACCGAATAAAAAAAATGTATATTGTGTTATAAGATCTCCTCATGTAAATAAAGATTCGAGGGAGCATTTTGAAATAAGAACTCATAAAAGGCTTATAGATATTATTGATCCTACTCCAAAAACAGTAGACTTGCTAATGAGACTAAGTTTACCGGCTGGCGTGGGTATAGAAATAAAGTCTTAATGTAGATATTTTCCGGGAAGTGATGCAAAGATGGTAAATGCGATATATGGAAAAAAGATTGGATGTACTCAAGTTTTTAGTGAAAATGGCAATGCATTGTATGTTACGGCAATTGAAGCTGAGCCATGTATAGTTATTCAGGTGAAGGATAATGAAAAAGATGGATATAATGCTCTGAAAGTAGGTTTTGGTAAAATCAAAGAGAAGAAAGCAACCAGGCCGCATGAGGGTGAATTTGTGAAGAATAAAGTGAATTTGAAGAAGTACCTGAGGGAAATCAGAGTAGATAAATTTGACAGGGAGTATAAGCCCGGAGATAGTCTGGACGTTAAAATTTTCAAGGTAGGAGATAAAGTCAAAATAACCGGAAATAGTAAAGGTAAAGGATTTGCCGGAGTAATAAAAAGACATGGGTTTCATAGGGGAAGAATGAGCCATGGTTCTCATTCCCATAGAATACCAGGTTCGGTAGGAATGTGTTCCACTCCTTCAAGGATAGCAAAGGGTAAGAAGATGCCTGGAAGAATGGGAGGCAGCAAAGTTACTATTTCTGGATCAGAGGTAGTCGATATAATTGAAGACCAGAATTTAATTTTAGTTAAAGGAAGTGTTCCGGGCGCTAGGGGCAGTTTAGTTTTTTTAAGGAAGGTTTAGTAAATTATAAAGTTTTTGGGAGAATGAAATGGTGAGCTTGAATGTTGTAGACTCAAGTGGCAAGGAATTGGAAAAAATAAATATATCCAATGAAATAGTCAGTCAGAAAGTGAATTCTGAGATCATGTATCAGGAGGTAAGAAGGTATCTTGCTTCTATGAGATCTGGAACACACAAGACCAAAGATAGAGGTGAAGTAAGAGGTGGCGGGAGAAAACCCTGGAGGCAAAAAGGTACTGGAAATGCCAGGGCCGGTTCCATCCGTTCTCCAATATGGAGAGGTGGTGGAGTGGTTTTTGGGCCTAAGCCAAGAGATTATTCTTTTAAATTAAATAAAAAAGTAATAAAGCAGGCAAAGTTAATAGCATTATCAGAAAAGCTTAAAAATAAAAAAATTATTGTGATTGATAAATTAAGTTTTAAAAATCCGGAAACGAAAAAAGCAGCAGAAATACTAAAGAAACTTAATTTAGATAGGGGTAAAGTACTTATGGTTTTTGATAGTTTAAATATCAGTGAAGCAAAATCCTTCAAGAATATAGGCAATGTTATGATAGAAAGCGCAAGGGGACTAAATGCTTATATTATCCTTGCAGCAGATTATGTGGTTTTTACCAAAAGCTCACTGAATGATTTTATTGAGAGGTTAGGCAATGGAAGATCCTAGAGATATAATTCTTTCGCCGGTTGTATCGGAAAAAAGTTATGCTGCGGTTCAGAATAAAAGATATTCTTTTTTTGTCGATATTAGGGCAAAAAAAAGTGAGATAAAGAGAGCAATTGAAGAGATATTTAAGGTTAAGGTTTTGGAAATAAGTACTATGAATATTAAATCTAAGCCAAAGAGATTAGGAAGATCGGTAGGTACAAGCGCCCGTAAAAAAAGAGCTGTAGTTACTCTGGGTAAAAAAGATAAAATTGATTTTTTTGAATCAGTCTGATTTAGTTTGGAGGTATAAAAGTTGGCTGTTAAAAAATATAAGCCCACGACTCCTGGGAGAAGACTTGCAACAGTTTCTGATTTTTCGGTTTTAACAAAAAAAAGACCGGAGAAATCGCTCACCAGATCTTTAAAAAGAGATGCCGGTAGAAATGCTAATGGCAGGATTACCAGGAGACATAGCGGTGGTGGACATAAAAGATTATATAGAATTATAGATTTTAAAAGATTAAAAGACGGTATTCCGGCTAAGGTAGAAGCAATTGAATACGATCCTAACAGAAGTGCCAGGATTGCTCTTGTCATTTATAAGGATGGGGAAAGGAGCTATATAATTGCTCCCCTTAAGTTAAAAGTGGGAGATATTGTAATGTCAGGAGAAAAGGCTGACATTAAAGTGGGTAACGCTCTTCCCTTAAAAAATATACCGGTTGGAACGATAATTCACAATATAGAGCTTAAGGAAGGAAAAGGGGCAGAATTAGCTAGATCAGCAGGTGGATATGCTCAGCTTCTGGCAAAAGAGGGAAAATATGCCAATATAAAGCTTCCTTCAAGCGAAGTTAGATTGGTAGGGTTGAATTGCAGAGCCTGTATTGGTCAGATTGGAAATACAACCCATGAAATAATTCGACTGGGTAAGGCAGGAAGGAAAAGATGGCTGGGAATAAGACCATCGGTTCGAGGAACGGCAATGAATCCTATTGACCATCCTCATGGTGGAGGAGAAGGAAAGAATAAAAGTGCCGGAAGAAATCCTTGTACTCCCTGGGGGAAACCCACGCTGGGCTATAGGACAAGAAAGAAAAAGAGTGAAACTGATAAATATATAATCAGGAGAAGGAACAAGTAGTAAGTTTAATCTTTACATTTGGAGGATGACTGGAATGTCAAGGTCTTTAAAAAAAGGTCCTTTTGTTGAAGAAAAGTTATTAAAAAGAATAAATAAGCTAAATGAATCAGGAGAGAAAAAAATCATAAAGACCTGGTCTAGAAGTTCAACTATATTCCCGGAAATGGTTGGGCACACTATAGCTGTTCATGATGGAAGAAGACATGTACCTATATTCATATCGGAGTCTATGGTCGGTCATAAGTTAGGGGAATTTGCGCCGTCAAGATCTATAAGGCCACATGTTTATAAAGGAAAGAGTGAAAGGGTGGCTACTGTTAAGAAGTAAGTAAAGCGCAGTAGTCTAAAGAGTGAGGCATGAGTTTTGGAAACCAAAGCTGTTGAAAAGTACATAAGAATATCATCAAGAAAAATAAGATATGTTGTTGATTTGATAAAATCAAAGTCAATAGAGGATGCTATAGATATATTGTCTTTAACACCCAGGGCAGCAGCAGCTGTGGTAAAGAAAGCTATACAAAGTGCCGTAGCTAACGCTACTGAAAATCACAAAATGAAAGAAGAAGATTTGTTTATTTCTAGAATATTGGTAAATGAAGGGCCAACTTTAAAGAGGTTCAGGCCAAGAGCCAGGGGCAGGGCTACTAAAATTAGAAAGAGAACTTCGCATCTATCGGTTTACGTATCTAATGGTAAAGAGAAGGAGGCTTAGGAGATGGGTCAGAAGGTTAGTCCTGTTGGACTTAGGATTGGAATTAATAAAGGGTGGCAATCCAGGTGGTTTGCTGAAAAAGACTATGCCAAGCTTCTCAGAGAAGATATCATTATAAGGAATATAATTGAGGATCAGCTAGGAAATGCCGGGGTTTCAAAAATCGAGATTGAAAGAACGGAAGAAGAAGTGAAAGTAGATATGTATACTTCTAAGCCGGGTATAGTTATAGGTAGAAGAGGAGCGAATATTAATGACATCAGGAATTTAATAGAGAAAAAAACCGGGAGTATTATACAGTTGAATATAATAGAAATTAAGAAGCCTGAACTGATTGCAAAATTAGTAGCTGAGGGTATTGCCTCACAACTAGTTGGAAGAGTTAGCTTTAGAAAAGCTATGAAAAAAGCTATTTCATTATGTATGAAAGCAGGAGCAAAAGGTATAAGAGTCCAATGTGCGGGAAGATTGGGCGGAGCAGAGATGGCCAGGACTGAATGGTATAGAGAAGGGAGAGTCCCGCTGCATACTCTTAGAGCGAATATTGATTATGGATTTGCAGAAGCAAATACGACTTTTGGTAAAATTGGAGTTAAAGTCTGGATATACTTAGGAGATATCATACTGGATAAGGAAGAGATGGGAAGGGAAAGAAAATTGGATAAAAGGAAGAAGGAAAAAGAAAAAATTTCAAGTTAGGAGATATTTATGGCAGCAATGTTAATGCCTAAACGGGTAAAATATAGAAAAGTACAAAGAGGAAGAATGAAAGGTATTGCCAAAGGTGGTACCAAGCTCTCTTTTGGCGAATATGGGCTGCAGGCGCTGGAATCTGGCTGGTTAACAAGCAGGCAGGTAGAAGCTGCAAGGGTAGCTCTTACCAGGTATATAAAAAGGGGAGGAAAAGTATGGATAAATGTTTTTCCTCATAAACCTGTTACCAAAAAACCAGCTGAAACCCGTATGGGCGGAGGAAAAGGTGCGCCGGAAAATTGGGTAGTTGTGGTTAAGCCTGGAAGAATCCTATTTGAAATTTCGGGTGTTAGTATGGAAGTTGCAAAGGAAGCAATTAGATTGGCTTCTAATAAATTGTCTATAAAAACAAAATTTGTTTATGAAGAACTATAACAAACCAGGTGGGAAATGAGAATAAGTGAGATAAAGGAACAAACAAAAGAAGAATTAGAAGCAAAACTAGCGGATATAAAAAAGAGTATTTTTAATTTGAAGTTTCAAAAAGCTACAGGGCAATTAGAAAATCCGGTAAAGATACGAAATTTAAGGAAAGATATTGCCAGAATAAAAACTTTACTTAGAGAGAAAGAGCTCAAGTATAAAGATTAATGAGGAAAGCAAGAAATAAAGCAGAGAAAAATAAAGGGGGTTTTTTGGAAAGAGGAAAAGTAAAAGTAAGAGTGGGAACAGTAGTAAGTGACAAAATGGATAAGACGGTTGTTGTTGCCGTAGAATCTCATTATAAACACCCTTTATACAAGAAGATTTTAAAGAAAATAAAGAAATTGAAGGTACACGATCCTGAAGGCAGTTGTAAGCTGGGTGATGTAGTAAAGATTTCTGAAATAAGGCCTATTAGTAAGACTAAGAGGTGGAGACTGGTCGAGGTAATCAGGAAAGCGGAGTAGAGAAGGATTTAAAAATGATTCAAGCTGAGAGTAAGGTAAAAGTAGCTGATAATACCGGTGCAAGGGAAATTAAATGCATTAAAGTTTTAGGGGGAACAAGAAAGAGGTATGCGCGTGTTGGAGATACTTTTATTGCTGCAGTAAAAGTAGCAAATCCAGGAGGGGTAGTAAAGAAAAGCGATGTAGTAAAGGCTGTACTTGTAAGATCAAAGAAAACATTCAGGAGGCCCGACGGATCGTATATAAGGTTTGATGATAACGCGGCAGTTATTATTGATACACAGAATAACCCGAGAGGGACCAGAATATTTGGTCCAGTAGCAAGAGAACTTAGAGATAAAAATTTTATGAAGATAATTTCACTCTCACCAGAGGTAATTTAGTTATTTGTAGCAGGAGCATTAAAAATGTTAAAAATAAAGAAAAATGATAAGGTTGAGATAATAAAAGGAAAAGATAAAGGAAAAACAGGAAAAGTACTTAGAATAGAGTCCGTTACAAATAGATTATATGTTGAGGGTACTAATATTATAAATAAGCATGTCAGGCAGAAGGATCAAAGCAAACCTGGTGGTATTATTAAAAAGGAAGGACCCATTAAAATTTCAAATGTTAAACTTATTTGCCCTAATTGCGGCAAGCCAGCAAGAGTGGGTTTTGAAGTTAAGGATTCTGGTGAGAAAGTCAGAATATGTAAGAAGTGTAATCAGCAGATTTAAAGGATAAATGCTTGAGGTGATATTGATGGAGCCGAGGTTAAAAGAAAAATATAAAAAAGAAATAATTCCTAAAATGTTAAAAAATCGTAAATTTAATAATGTAATGGAAGTACCCAGGATAAATAAAATCACTGTAAATATGGGTATTGGCTCTGCGATTCAAAATATAAAAGAATTGGAGTCTGCTAGCCAGGATCTGGCTAAAATTGCAGGCCAGAAGCCTGTTATAACAAAAGCCAGAAAATCAGTTGCGGGATTTAAGCTCAGACAGGGAAACCCGATAGGCTGTATGGTTACTTTAAGGGGAAAGAGAATGTATGAGTTTTTGGATAGACTGCTTAGTATAGCAATTCCAAGAATTAGGGATTTTAGAGGTCTTTCTAAAAAAAGTTTTGATGGTTCTGGAAATTATACTATTGGCATAAAAGAACAGTTAATTTTTCCGGAAGTAGAGTATGACAGTATTTTAAGTGTAAAAGGTATGAATATTACTATTACCACCAGTGCGGAAAATGATGATGAAGCATTATTTTTACTGGAGGAGTTTGGGTTTCCATTTAAAAAATAAAAAAACGCAAGTTTTATAAAGGAGACAATTTATTGGCAAAGAAATCACTTATAGAAAAACAAAGAAGAGAACCTAAATACAAAACAAGAAAGTACAGCAGATGTTTTAGGTGTGGTAGACCCAGAGGTTATTATAGAAAGTTTGGATTATGTAGAATTTGTCTTAGAGAAATGGCTCATGAAGGAAAAATTCCTGGACTAACCAAGTCCAGTTGGTAAAAGGAGGGTTTATGTCGGCAGTTACAGATCCTGTTTCAGATATGTTAACCAGAATAAGGAATGGCTATATTGCTAAGATGGATAGTGTCAGTATACCTTATTCAAAACTTAAAACAGAAATAGCCAGGATATTGGCTGAAGAAGGTTATATAAGAAGTTATGAAATCCGTAAAGATGAAAACGCTGGTGGCTTAATTAAAATATACTTAAAATATAATAAAGACAAAAAGAGTACTATAACCGCGCTTAAAAGAATAAGCAAACCAGGACTCAGGGTTTATGCGCAAAAGGATGAAATTCCCAGGGTTCTTGGTGGTTTGGGAACAGTTATATTGTCCACGTCAAAAGGTGTACTTACAGGTACAGGAGCCAAAAAACTAGGAGTTGGCGGGGAAGTAATATGTTCTATATGGTAGGGATTTATAAGCATAAATACCCAGAAAGACATGATAGGGTAGATGTGATCTTACTGACAAGTGGGTACCTTCACTTAGCTTTAATCCTAATAAATATTATTTCTTTATGGGAGAAATTATTAATAAAATTTATTTGATTTATTAACTGGAAAATAGTTAGAAAGGTGAGTTTAAAGTGTCAAGAATAGGAAGGAAACCTATTGATGTACCGGAAGAAGTAGAGATCAAAATAGATAAGGACAATATTAGTGTAAAGGGAAAATTAGGAGAACTTTCTCAAAAGTTTGACAACACTTCTGTTAAATTAAGTATGGAAGACAGTAGGTTAACTGTTATTCCAGTTTCGAATAGTAATGAGAATAGAGCTAAACATGGTCTTTATAGAAGCCTTATAAATAATATGGTTATAGGTGTAAGCAGCGGTTTTAGCAAAACCTTAATAATAGCCGGTGTGGGTTTTAGAGCCAGTAAGAAAGGAAATGATCTGGAAATATTGGCAGGATATTCAAATCCGGTAATAGTCAATCCTCTTCAAGGGATATCATTTGATGTCCCGGATAATACTACAATTGTGGTTAAAGGAATAGATAAACAGGTAGTTGGAGAAATGGCTGCTAAGATCAGGAGCATAAGGGAACCGGAACCTTATAAGGGTAAAGGCATAAAATATAGTGATGAAATTATAAGAAGAAAAGTTGGTAAAACAGCTATTACTAGCGGTTCTTAAATTTCTTATAGGAGATTTTATGAAGAGTAAAACTGAAAAAAGGGATAAAAGTTTAAGAAGAAAAATAAGGAGTAGGTTTAAAATTAAAAGAAGCAGCAATCGTATGAGACTCTCTGTTTACCGGAGCAATAAATATATTTACGGTCAGATAATAGATGATAGCACCGGCACTGTACTGGTTGGTATATCAAGCAAGAAAATTGAAAGCAAAGATGGAGATAAAGGGAAAATAGATATAAGCTTTAGGACTGGAGAAGCCCTGGCTAAGATGGGAAAGAAGAAAAGTATAAATGAAATAGTTTTTGATAGAAGTGGTTACAGGTATCATGGCAGAGTAAAAGCCCTGGCTGAAGGTGCAAGAAAAGGCGGATTGAAATTTTAACCCTATTTTTAAGGAGGATATTTAGTGGCTGATCTTTCTAAAGATACAGAGTTAAGTGAAAAGGTTATAAAAATAAATAGAGTAGCGAAAGTGGTTAAGGGCGGTAGAAGATTTAGCTTTAGTGCTCTGGTAGCAGTTGGTAATATGAATGGTATGGTTGGTATTGGTTTTGGTAAAGCTAACGAGGTTTCAACCGCAATACAAAAAGGCATTAATAATGCAAAGAAAAATATGTTTAAAGTGCCTTTGACTGATGGAACCATACCTCATCCAATTGATGGCTGGTTTGGCGCAGGTCATGTCTTTATGAAGCCGGCTTCTCACGGTAAAGGAGTAATTGCCGGTGGACCGGTAAGAATAATAATGGAATTGGCTGGTGTAAAGGATATTCTTACAAAATCATTAGGAAGTGCCAATGCTTTAAATATAGTTAACGCAACTATTAGTGGTCTAAAGATGCTTAAAACACCGGAGCAGACTTGAGGGTATGCGGAAGATAGAAGAACCGGAAGTTAATTAATATTATGGGTTTGGATAATATTGGAAGGAGAAAATAGTGAAGCTTTGTGACTTAAGATCTCCTGAGTCTATAAAGAAAAGGAAAAGAGTAGGTAGAGGGAACAGTTCCGGACATGGAACTACCAGCGGAAGGGGCACCAAAGGACAGCTATCGCGTTCGGGCGGTAAGTCCAGGCTGGGTTTTGAAGGCGGACAGATGCCTCTACAAAGGAGATTACCGCATCTTAAAGGTTTTAAAAATACCAGGAAGAAAATAAATAATATAATTAATGTGTGGCAGTTAGAAAAGTTCAAAGATGATAGTGTTGTTGACTATGATTTTTTAGAAAAGAATGGCCTTATTATGAAAAAGTCAAATCCTGTAAAAATATTGGGTAATGGCAAGCTTACTAAAAAAATAACTGTCAAAGCCAATTATTTCAGCAGGAGCGCTGCAGCTAAAATTGAAAAAGCGGGTGGAAAAGTAGAGGAGATTTAATGTTCCGGGCTATTATAAATGCCTTTAGAATTAAAGAAGTAAGAAACAGAATATTATTCACTATTGGTATTTTAGCCATTTATAGATTTGGAGCTAATATTACTATACCGGGAGTAGATGCAACCAAAATCCTGGAACAGGTTGAAACCGGGGTAATGGGTATGATGGATTTATTTTCAGGAGGAGCGCTGGGAAAATTTGCAGTATTTTCTCTGGGTATTATGCCTTACATAACTGCCTCTATTGTAATGCAGCTTCTTCAAGTGGTAATTCCCAGGCTGGAGCAGCTGGCAAAGGAAGGAGAAACCGGCAGGAGAAAAGTAAATCAAATAGCGAGATATATGACCGTAGGGCTGGCTCTGGTGCAATCTACTGCAATGGTTTTTTTCTTTAGAAATTTTGGCGCCATACCTAATTTTGACTTTATGCATGTTACCTTGATTATTATTACATTAGTTGCTGGAACCATCCTTATAATGTGGTTAGGTGAATTGATAAATATTCATGGAATAGGAAATGGAATTTCACTTTTGATATTTGCCAGTATTATTTCCAGAATACCAGGGGAGTTTATAAGTCTATTCAGACTGCGGGGTACGAATTACTTCTTTTTAGCCCTTTTTGCAATTTTATCTATTGGTATAATTATAGCTGTAATACTTATCCAGCAAGGTGAGAGAAAAATACCTGTTCAGTATGCAAAACGAATTGTAGGAAGAAAAGTTTTTGGCGGACAAAGTACTTACATACCACTCAAAGTTAATTCATCTGGAGTAATGCCCATAATTCTGGCTATATCAGTTATGCTTTTTCCTGCAACAATTGCACAATTTATTCCCAACAGGTGGGTACAATCCTTTGCTAATGTGTTAAGTCCAACTATACAGGGAAGAATCAATCCAATTTATGCCATTACTTATACTATTCTTATTATTATATTTGCTTACTTTTATACCGCTATTACTTTTAATCCTCTGGACACCGCAGATAATCTGAGAAGGTACGGGGGATTTATACCAGGACTACGACCTGGAAAAAATACAGCAGATTACTTAACAAATATTTTAAACAGGATAACATTACCAGGTGCTATATTTTTAGCAATAATTGCTCTTCTTCCTGAGGTATTGATTAACTATATGGGAATACCTTTTAGATTTGGCGGAACATCTATACTTATTGCTGTAAGTGTTGCTTTAGATACTATGAGACAACTTGAGTCTCAGCTTACTATGAGGGATTACGAGGGGTTTCTAAAATGAGGATAGTTTTAATTGGAGCTCCGGGTGCGGGAAAGGGGACTCAGGCAAAAGTAATTTCTAATAAATTTAATATACCACATATTTCGACGGGAGATATTTTAAGAAATGAAATAAATAAAGGGTCTGAGTTAGGAAAAAAGGCAGTTAAATTTGTTGAGAGCGGAAAATTAGTTCCAGACGAAATAATAATTGAAATAATAAAGAATATGATAAGAAAAAGTAGGTCAGAAAATGGATTTTTAATGGATGGATTTCCGCGGAATTTAAAGCAGGCAAAAATGTTTTCAAGTACACTGGACCATCTGGGGATAAAGTTGGATAAAGTAATAAATATAGTTGTTGATAAAGATGAGATTATTAGCAGACTCGGCAAGAGAAGGACCTGCAATGTGTGTAAAAGTGTATTCAGTATTAATAATAACAATGAAAACTTTATAAAGTGTCCAGAATGTGGAGGAGATTTAATAAAAAGAAAAGATGATGATGTGGAGGTTATTAAGCACAGGCTGGAAGTGTACGAATCTGAAACCAGACCACTTATTAATTTTTATACTGATAAAGGACTGCTGGTAAATATCGATGGTTCTGGAGAAGAGAAAGAAATAACCGAGAGGATATTAAAATTTCTATGATAATATGCAAATCGGCAAATGAAATCAGATTAATGCGGGAGGCTGGCAGGATTGTAGCTAAAGTTTTTTTGAAAATAGAAGAAATTATAAAGCCTGGTATCACTACTGGTTATATAGACAAGATTGCCGAAGAGGTTATAACCGGTGAAAAGGCTGTTCCTGCTTTTAAAGGTTATGTAGGGAAGGTTGGCAAAAAACCCTTTCCCAATAGTGTCTGTATATCAATTGATGAACAAGTGGTTCATGGTATTCCAGGCAGGAGAGTTATAAAGGACGGAGAACTGGTCTCTATAGATATTGGAGTTAAAATAAATGGCTTTTATGGAGATGCTACACGGACTTATAAAGTTGGAAATGTAAGTAAGATTGCTGAAAGGCTATGGAATGCTACCAAAGAGGCACTTGATAAAAGTATAGAGCTGTGCGTTGTTGGAAACAGACTATCAGATATCTCAAATGTAATTGAAAACAGAGCCATAATAGATGGTTTTTCAGTGGTTAAAGATTTTGTAGGTCATGGAATTGGCAGAGAAATGCATGAGGACCCCCAGATATTAAACTACGGGCCTCCTGGACAGGGACCGGTTCTAAAGCAGGGTATGGTTTTAGCCATAGAGCCTATGTTTAATCAGGGCAGTAGTGATGTTGAAATATTAAGTGACCTGTGGACTGTTGTGACGAGGGACAGGAAACTTTCCTGTCACTTTGAGGATACGGTAGCGGTATTGGAAAATGGTCCTTCGATATTAACCAGAATTTAATAGCAGTAGTAAAATATTGTGGACATACTAAAAGTTTTTTGATAACCTACGTATTTGCGTTATTTTTAAATTGAAAATATTAGCACGGGGGTTTAAAGATTTCTAAAAAAGAAGGCATAATAGAAGCCGAGGGAACCATTTTAGAAGCACTTCCTAATGCCATGTTCAGGGTAGAGCTTGATAATGGTCATAAGGTATTGGCGCATATTTCAGGTAAAATGAGAATGCATTATATAAAAATTTTACCTGGTGATAAAGTTAAAGTCGAAATATCACCTTATGATTTAAATAGAGGAAGAATTACTTTTAGAAAAAAGTAATTATATTTAAAATTTATATTTTAAGGTTTAAATGATGGAAAGAAGATGACGGAAAGAAGGAATAAGAATGAAAGTTAAACCATCAGTTAAAAAAATATGTAAAAGCTGTAAGGTTATAAAAAGAGAAGGAAAAGTTATTATTATTTGTAAAAATCCCCGTCATAAGCAGAGGCAGGGTTAAGGAGGTTTCCAGTTGGTAAGAATTTCAGGTGTTGATATACAAAATGATAAGCACATTTGCATAGCTCTGACTTACATTTTTGGCATTGGCAGGTCAGCGGCAGAAGCAATGCTGGATAAATTAAATATTAATAAAAGTATAAAGGCTAAAGATCTCAGTGAAGATGAACTAGTTAAGATAAGAGAATATATAGAAAATAACTACACTATTGAGGGAGATCTTAGAAGAGAAGTAAGCCAGAATATAAAAAGACTGATCGAGATAAACTCTTACAGGGGCATCAGGCATAAAAGAGGATTGCCGGTTAGAGGTCAGAGGACTCACACAAATGCCAGGACCAGGAAAGGTAAGAGAAGAAGTGTTGGTATAAGGAAAAGTCAGTCATAATAAAAATTTCAGGAGGTAAATTTGGCTAAAAAAACTACCAGTAAAAGAAGAGTAAAAAGTAAAGAAAGAAAAAATATACCTTACGGGATTGCCCATATTCAGTCTACTTTTAATAATACTATTGTGAATATAACTGACTTGAATGGTAATACTATTGCCTGGGGTAGTGCTGGAGGACAAGGTTTTAAAGGTTCCAGAAAAAGTACTCCGTTTGCTGCTCAGATAACTGCAACTGCAGTAGCTAGAAATGCTCAGGAGCATGGAGTTACTAAAGTAGATGTGAGAGTTAAGGGTGTGGGGTCTGGCAGGGAAACTGCTGTAAGGTCTCTTCAGGCAGCTGGACTGGAAATTGGTAATGTAATTGATGTAACGCCGGTACCTCATAACGGCTGCAGGCCACCTAAGAGGAGAAGAGTTTAAAAAAGTTTAAAACAAGGAGTTATAATAAATGGCAGTAGCTAAAGGGCCTGCCTGCAAGCAGTGCAGGAGAGAAAGAGAAAAGTTATTTTTAAAAGGACAGAGATGTTTTTCTGATAAGTGTGTATTGGAAAAAAAGCCTTACGTTCCTGGCCAGAGAGCTAAGAGAAGACTTATGGAAACTGAGTATTACGCACAGTTAAGAGAAAAACAAAAAGCTAAGAGATATTACGGGGTATGGGAGAGGCAATTTAGAAATTATTACAAAAAAGCAGTGAAGAGAAAAGGAGTTACTGGAGAAATATTACTCCAGTTACTGGAGACCAGGCTTGATAATATTGTTTATATTATGAGTTTTGCTGCATCCAGAGTTCAGGCCAGGCAGTTAATTAGCCACGGGCATATTCAAGTTAATGGCAGGAAAGTTGATAAACCTTCATATCAGTTAAAAGAAGGACAGGAAATAAGCGTTGCCGAGTCCAGTAAGGAAATAATTCCAATAATGGAGGCAAAAGAAAGCGGAGGAAGTCTAACCATGCCCGGATGGTTAGAAGTTGATCTGGATAATCTTAAAGGAAAGCTCGTAAGATATCCTGAGCGGGATGAAATAAAAGTTCCTATTAATGAACAAATAATAGTAGAGCTTTATTCTAAGTAGTTTAAATATTCATTTGAATATTCTTTTCTTTAGGAGGTAGATATAAATTGCTAAAAATGCATAAACCCAATGTGAGCATTAAGCATAAAGATGATTTTTCTGGTGAGTTTATTATTGAGCCATTAGAAAGAGGTTTTGGGCACACTTTAGGTAATTCGATTAGGAGAGTTCTACTTTCATCTATAGAAGGAGTGGGGATTACAAGGATCAGGGTTGAAGACATCATGCATGAATTTTCAACTTTAGATGGAATGAAAGAAGATATGATAGAATTCATCACTAATCTTAAAGGAGTTGTTTTTAGAATGGAAAGTGATGGGCCGGTATTGTTGAAACTTGAAAAGAAAGGCCCTGGAACCGTAAAGGCTTCAGCTATAAAACTATCTTCTGATGTGGAGATAGTAAATCCGGATGCATATATTTGCACCCTGACCAAAAAAGGGAAACTAAATGCAGAGATAAGGATTGAAAAAAATAAAGGATATAAAAATGCAGAAGAAAATGTCGTAGAGGGAGAACCTCTTGGAGTAATACCTATTGATACTATATTTTCACCGGTAAGATTGGTTCGGTTTAAAGTTGAAAATACAAGAGTTGGTCAAATGACTAACTTTGATAGGCTTTCTATAAATATAAAAACTAATGGCAGCGTTAAACCGGAAGATGTTTTAAGCCAGGCATCTAAAATTATTAATGATTATATGGCGCTTCTAATAGATTTATCCGACAAAGAAAGTAAAGACGAACCTATATTTGAAGAAATTGAAGAGGAAGACAAAAAACAAGAATATCCTTCTATAGAAGAATTAGAACTTTCAGTAAGAGCATATAATTGTCTTAAGAGGGAAGGAATTGATTCCGTAGAAAAGTTACTGGAATATAGTGAGGATGAGCTTCTTGATATTAGAAATTTTGGACAGAAATCTATTCAGGAAGTAAAAGATAAAATAAAAGAACTGGGATTATCCTTTAAGCAAAAATAGTGAGCGGGAGAAGTAGAATATGGTAATACCTAAAAAAGGTAGGAGACTCGGCGGGAGCAGCAGTATCCAAAAAGCAATTATGAGAAATTTAGCCATTTCATTATTTAAAAATGGAAAGATTAAAACTACGGTGGCAAAAGCTAAGTATGTAAGAAGTTTTGTGGATAAATTAATAACCATAGCTAAAAAGGATAACCTGGCAGCTAGAAGAAATTGTATTAGACTACTGGGTAATACTGAAGCAGTACAGAAATTATTTAATGAAATAGCTCCAGGAATGTATCAGAGATCCAGCGGATTTACCAGGATTGTTAAGTATAAAAACAGACCTGGAGATGGAGCTCAATTGGTAATAATGGAGCTTCTGGTAAAATAAAAATAAAAATTAATGTTATTTTGAAAATTATAAATTATATGACATAAGATGATGAATAACTACATGGCTGTAGTGGAATATGACGGAACTAATTATAACGGATTTCAAATACAGCCAGGTGGAACTAATACTATTCAGGGAGAGCTGGTGGCAGTTCTTTCAAAAGTTTTAAATGAAAAAGTAGATTTTAAATGCGCTGGAAGAACTGATACTGGTGTTCATGCCACTTGTCAGGTAATAAATTTTAAAACTGGCAAAGATTTAGATATTTACAGAATTTTGTGGTCTGTGAATAGTTTACTCCCGGATGATATAGTTATTAAAAAAATAGAAAAGGTTAGCCCTTCTTTTGATGCCAGAAGGGATGCGCGCTTGAGAGAATATAGCTATTTTGTAGTAAACGAAAAATACCAGAGCGTTTTTTTGAAAAAGTACAGTATCCTTGTAACCAGAGAACTAGACATAAGGTTAATGAGAAAAGCTGCCAGGATGTTTTTAGGAGCAAAAGATTTTGCTTCTTTTTGTAATCCTGATTGTCTGGGCAGTAACACTGTAAGGGAGATAAAAAGGTTTACAATAGAAAAATCTAAAGATGATTTAGTAATTTTTAAAATAGCAGCAAATTCTTTTTTATATAATATGGTTAGAATTATAATAGGAACTGTACTTGAAATAGGGAGCGGCCAGAGAGAACTGGGGAGCATAAGTGAAGCTCTGATGAAAAGAGACAGAAAGTTGGCCGGGAAAATAATTCCCGCAAAGGGCCTTTTTCTTACAGGAGTCGAGTATTTTAGGTGATTGGAGGAGGAGTTATGGTAAATGTTGGGCTCAAAACATTTAGTTTAAAAAAAGAAGAAATTAAAAGAAAATGGTTTCTTGTTGATGCAAAGGATAAAAATCTGGGACGGTTATGTACAGAAATAGCTAAGATTTTAAGAGGCAAGAATAAACCGACCTTTACACCGCATTTAGATTGTGGTGATTTTGTGATTGTTATAAATGCAGATAAGATAAAGGTTACCGGGAACAAGCTGGAAGGTAAGAAATATTACAGGCATTCCGGATATGTGGGCAATCTAAAGGTTACCAACCTGGGAAAAATGATGGAAAAATCGCCGGAGTTTGTTATAAGAAATGCAGTAAAGGGAATGATACCACATAATATTCTGGGCAGGCAAATACTAAAGAAATTAAAAATATATAAGGGTGAAAATAATCCGCATAGTGCGCAAAAACCTGAAAAAATTGATTTATAAAAAGGAGAATTAATTTGGCAAACCAGGTAGTCTATAGTGCAACGGGAAAGAGAAAGCAATCGATAGCCAGAGTAAGATTATTTCCTGGAGAAGGAAAAATTATGGTTAATTCAAGAGACTTTAAAGAGTATTTTAAAAGAGAGTCTCTCATAACTATTATTATGGAACCTTTCAGACTTACCAATACCGAAAATGCGTATGACATTATTGCAGATTTATCAGGAGGTGGAATATCAGGGCAGGCAGGAGCATTACGTCATAGTATTTCAAAAGCGCTGCTGGAAATTAATGAAGAATACAGGCCAATACTTAAAAGAGAGGGGTTTTTAACCCGGGATTCCAGGGTTAAAGAGAGGAAAAAGTACGGTCTCAAAAAAGCCAGGAAAAGGCCTCAGTTTTCTAAAAGATAGTTATCTTTTCTTAATGAGTTATCCTTGTTTAAAAATAGATCTGGAGAAAATCTCCCATAATAGCAGGATTATTAATGGCTGGTGTGCTAACCTGGGTATATCGGTTGTTGGTGTTACCAAGTGCGTTTTGGGTGATATAAAAATAGCAGCAGCAATGAAAAAGTCCGGAGTTAATATATTTGGAGATAGCCGGCTGGAAAACCTCAGGAAATTAAGAAATTTTTATGGGAAGGGACAGCAACTTATGATGCTTAGAAGTCCTATGCCAAGTGAAGCCAGCGAGTTAGTTGAAATTTGCGATATTAGCTTGAATACCCAGCTGGAAGTGGTAAGAGTAATAGCGGAGACCTGCCAGGAGAAAAAAATAAAACACCGTATAATAGTTATGGTTGAAACAGATGACCAGAGAGAAGGACTGCTTCCAGGAGAGGTAGTAGGTTTTTGCAGGCAGGTTGTAGATAACTATAAATCTATTGAATTATATGGCCTGGGGACTAATGCAAGATGTGTTACCCAAAATGGTCCTGCTCCAGAAAGTTTAAAGATGCTTAAAGATTTGTGGGAAGAGGTTATGAAAGTTACTGGCAGGAGCATACCTATTATTTCGGGCGGAAACTCAAGTGTCTGGAATTTAATTGAAAAAGGCACAATTCCCGGGGGGATTAATCAGGTGAGAATAGGGGAGGCTATACTTCTGGGACATGATACGGTAAATTATAAGCCTATTAAGGGAGCTTTTGCCGACTGCTTTCTTCTTGAAGCAGAGATAATAGAAGTTAAGAAAAAAGATAATAAAGTGTATAAAGTTATTTTAGCTTTAGGGCTCCAGGATGTAGATAGTAAGAATATTTATTGCTGTAGTCCTGGTTTATATATTATAGGTCAAAGCAGTGACCATACTATTTTAGGGATAGAAGAAGATAAATTTAAGAAATCCAGGGATGGTTATTTAAATTTGGAAGCTGGCGGTATAATTTCTTTTAATCTTGATTATTTTGGTCTGTTATCCTGCATGACCTCTCCTTTTGTTAAGAAGAGTTATATAGAAGGATAAGGTATGAAAGATCTTAAGAATCTGTTTGGCACCGATGGTATAAGAGGAATAGCAAATAAAGAGTTAACTGCAGAACTGGCTTTAAAAGTAGAGTGCTGGGGTTCTTGACTTTAGAAATATTTAGTAAGGCAGCCTGTATCGCGCGCTTTAAAGATCTTAAAAAGCTGCTGAAATAAAACTAAAACTCTTC